>JAISLN010000202.1 GCA_031290835.1 Prevotellaceae bacterium | reverse complement strand
TCCACCAGCAACGGCGCAACGGCGTTGAGGGGGAAGCCGCTCGGCATGGCGCCGCTTTCGTTCATCAGGTAGGCCTTTTGCTCGCTCTCCACGTACATGGCGTACAGGTTGAGGTCGGGCAGCGGCGTAAACATGCTCGGCGCCGCGTGCAGCAGGTGGCCGAAGTCGTGCGAAAACTTCAGCCGCAGGTCGGGCTCGTACATGCGCAGCTCCCTTTCGTCGGCTACCGCGTAGGTTAGCTTGCCGGCCTTGCCGAGGCAGCCAAAGAAGTGGTGCTCGCCCGGCTTTGGCTTCAGCGCCGTGCGCTCCACGTTGCCGTCGAAGTAGATGTAGGCCAGCTCTCCGGCGGTGGTGGTGGTTACCATGCGCAGCGTGTTGCCGTCGAGGCCGTGCTCGCAGGTGATGCGGCTGTTGTAGGCCGGCGCAACGCTTTCGCGCAGGTGCACCCGCTCGTCGCCCCGGCGGTTGAGGATGTACACGCGGCGGTTGTCGGCCGCTATGATGTAGTCCTTGTCCTTGATGCGGACGTGCTGCAGGGGCTGCGTAATGCTCCCGAACGAGGGCTGCGGGGCAAAGCCCGAGAGCGGTTTGCCGGTGCGCTCGTAGGAGCGGATTTTCCCGTCCTTGCACGGCACAAAGTAGCGGTAATCGCGCGACCGGTCGTAGTCAAACACGGCAACGGGCGCCGACGCCGGCGACGCAAGGTTGACGGGGAAGTTATCGACGTTGCGCCCCAGCCTGTCCACTATGTAGAGCTTGGCGCCGGTGTTGAACAGCAGCTGCAGCTTGTTGTTCCGCAGGTAGTCAACCTGCAGCACGCGCTCCATGATAGGCTCGCCTATGGCCTTTTTCCACAGCATGGTGCCTTGGTTGTCAATCAGGTAAATGGTGTTCTGAACGTCCTGCGCCAGAATTTCCTTTTGCCCCGTCTTGTGGTTTTTCACCACCCACGGCGCAGCCCGCAGGGGAGCGCCGAGCTTCACCTCAAAGTCCAGCGCCATGCCGCGCGAGCGCTGCTTCTCCTCCATCTTCGAGGTGGTTTTCACAAAAGCGTTGCAATATACCTTGTCGTCCATGGCGCGTAGCTGTAGCCCCATGCAGTGCAGCGCGGCGAGCGCCGACGATTTTTTCAGGCTGCCCTGCAGGGCGGGCTTGAGCGGGCTTAGCGCAACGGCGTTGTCCTTTGAGGGATCTACGTAGATGAGCATGTTGGATTCGGTGGCCGTGTAGTCGCTAAGGTTTACCGTTTGCGCAAGCGTTTTTTTGAGCAGCGCCGACAGCGCAAAATCTTTCACTGCGGCAGGCGACGACGAAAAAACGAGGTATTCGCCGATAAAGGTAACGTAGCTATCCTCGCACTGCGCAAAGATGCTGCCCAGCAGGGCTGCGGCAAACCCCGGCGCGGGATTTTGGTAGATGGTGAGCGGCTCGCCGTTGCTCATTTTTTCGGTTTTCACGTAGCTGTCGGCGCGCTTTTTTTCGGCGTCGGCAAGGTAGGCAATCCTGCCCTTCAGCGCCTCGTGCGCGGCGTCCACGTTGCTCGACTTGAGCGCAACAAACCACGTATCCTTTACCTCCATGTTGGCAATGGGCACCCGCGCCAGCGTCAGCTCGGAGGGGTGCAGGTCGCAAAAAAAGGTCGCCGCGTCCACCCCTATCTTGCTGCGCAGCGCCGCCAGCTGTGCGCTGCGCTGTGCGCTGCCCGCCGGCCGGCTTTCGCGAAAGGCGCTGTAGTCCGACGTCAGCTGCCGCGCGTTGGTTATGCCCATGCACAGCGCACCGTCGGCGCCGCGCGGGAGGATGTCGAAGGTGGTGAGCTTTTTGCTGTCTTGGTTGGAGAGGATGGAAAAGTAGGAGCGGCGAAAATCGTTGGAGAATAAAAATCCGCTGAGCAGCACGGCGTCGGCGTGCAGCGCGGCGTCGAGCACCACAAAGCTGCCCAGCTGCCGCAAAAAGCTGAGCGGCTTGGCGTACGCTCCGTTCAGGTAAATCTCCAGCAGGCGCGGCAGCTGTTGTTGGTTGACGTAGAGGTTAAAATCCTCATGCGCTCCCGCCGTTTGCGAAGCCTGCACAAAGGCTTGGTTGTCCGCCAGCGAAGCCGGCGACTTGGCCTGCCGTATTGCCAGCTCCACCAGCACGCGCGAGGCGCTCACCACCAGCACGCGGCGCACCACCGTGGCGTGAAACACATCCGCCTTGTCGCGCCGAAACGTGAATATCTTTTCGCTGTCGTACGGTTGCTCCTCCACGCTGTAGCCCTCCGCCGCCAGCAGGTCAACAAGCTGTTTGACGTTGCTCAGGTACAGGTTTTCGGGCAGGTTGAGCGAGCACAAAAAGGACAGGTCTTTGCCGAACACGTGCGCCGAAACCCAAATGGGTTGCTGGCTAAGGTCGCCTATGGCGGCGTTTTTTTCCGACATCGTGTCCACCACGTACGGCAGCAGGCGGCTCAGGTTTTTGGTGGCGGCGTCGCCGCGCAGCAGCTCCGCCAGCTCGCTCTCGGAGGCCAGCTTGCGCGAAAGCTTGTTGAGGTCGTTCACGCGGAGCACAAACACGGCGTCCTCCGAAATGGCGCGTATGGCGTCCATGCTGTTCTTTTTTTCGCCCTCGCGAATGAAAAAGAAGAGCCAAACCCCCAAGCACAGCAGCACCAAAATCGTTGCCACGAGCATTATTTTGTTGCCAAAAAACCTGCCTAACTTATTCATAAAAAAAAATTCCTACCTTTACGCACCTGTATCAAAAGCACTTTTATGCTGTATGCGACAATATATCTGTAAATTAGCCGCATCCGATTGGCTGCCTGTCGCAAGTTCCGAAAAGGCGCGATTTTTACCCAATGGGTACACGAGCGATTTTTACCCAATGGGTACACGATATGCGGCAGCTACCGCCGAACTTACCGCTAAGTTGGAACAAAAGTAGCGATAATCGGGGGCAAAAAACGGGCGGGGCTAATTTACCACACGTTAAATATTCGTAAATGACAGAGGATGAGAAATACATGCACGAGGCGCTGCACGAAGCCTCGCTTGCCGCCAGCATGGACGAGGTGCCGGTAGGCGCGGTGGTGGTGCACGGCAGCCGCATCATTGCCCGCGCGCACAACCTCGCCGAAACGCTGACCGACGCAACCGCCCACGCCGAAATGCAGGCCATAACGTCGGCTGCGAACTTTACCGGCGGGAAATACCTGCCCGGCTGCACGCTGTACGTTACCGTAGAGCCTTGCCCCATGTGCGCCGGCGCGTGCTTTTGGGCGCAGGTGGGGCGGGTGGTGTACGGAGCCTCCGACCCCAAGCACGGCTATTCGCTGATACCCCAAAACCTTCTTCACCCAAAAACGAAGGTTACCCGCGGCGTGCTCGCCGCCGAGTGCGGAAAGCTGATGAGCGATTTTTTCAGAAAAAAAAGAACTTCGTAAAAAAATAAAAAAACAAGCTGAAATGAAACTTTGGAGTAAAGGCGTAGAGCCCAACGAGTTGGTAGAAAAATTTACCGTCGGCAAAGACCGCGAGCTCGACCTGCAGCTTGCCAAGCACGACGTGGCGGGCAGCATGGCGCACATCAAAATGCTGCAAAGCATAGGGCTGCTCACCCCCGACGAGCTGCGCGCGCTGCTTGGCGGATTGGAGCAAATTGCGCAGGAGGTGGCCGCCGGAGCATTCGCCATTGCCCCCGGCGTGGAGGACGTACACTCGCAGGTGGAGATGCTCCTCACGCAGCGCTTGGGAGAGGTGGGCAAAAAAATTCACGCCGGACGCTCGCGCAACGATCAGGTGCTGGTTGACCTGAAGCTGTTTTTTCGCGAAGAAATTTGCCACATAGCGCAAGCCGTGCAGGAGCTGTTTGACGCGCTCGTGGCGCTAAGCGAACAGCACAAAAGCGTGCTGATGCCGGGCTACACGCACCTGCAGGTGGCCATGCCCTCCTCGTTTGGGCTGTGGTTTGGAGCCTACGCCGAGAGCCTCACAGACGACGTGCTGCTGCTCGCGGCGGCGTACAAAATTGCCAACCAAAACCCCCTCGGCTCGGCGGCAGGCTACGGCAGCTCATTCCCGCTCAACCGCGCCATGACCACCGCCCTGCTGGGCTTTGGCGACCTGCACTACAACGCAATTGCGGCGCAGATGAGCCGCGGCAAAACCGAGCGCGCGCTTGCGGCCGCCATGGCCGCCATAGCCGCCACGGTGGGGCGCTTTGCCATGGACGTATGCCTGTACATGAGCCAAAACTTTGCCTTTGTCAGCTTCCCCGACGCGCTCACCACCGGCTCAAGCATCATGCCGCACAAAAAAAACCCCGACGTGCTCGAGCTTGTGCGCGGCAAGTGCAACCGCCTGCAGGCCGTGCCCAACGAGGTGGCGCTGCTCTGCGCCAACCTCCCGTCAGGCTACCACCGCGACATGCAGCTGCTCAAGGAAATCATGTTTCCCGCCATCGAAGAGCTGCTGAGCTGCCTGCACATAACCCGCTTCATGCTGCAGCACATCACAATCGGCAAAAATATTTTGGAGGACAGCAAGTACGACTACCTCTTCACGGTAGAAGACGTAAACCGCATGGCGCTCAGCGGTGTACCCTTTCGCGAGGCCTACCGGAAAGTCGGCGAACAGGTGCGGCAAGGCGCCTACAAGCCGGCAAAAACCGTGCGCCACACCCACGAGGGCAGCATCGGCAACCTCTGCACCGAGCAAATCGTGGCAAAAATGAAGAATGCCATTGAATTAATCCTAATAAAGTCCGATTAAAAAAAATTACCGCTGTGATTTCCGGATTAACTCCGCGTTTCTCGAATATTTGCTAACTTTACACCGTAAAAAAATTATTAGGCTATGGCGCCATTGGATAACAACAAGGATAAAGATATAAAGGCGGATAAGGGGAAAGAAAGACCGCTTGTATCGTTTGATTGGGCAGTGAAACGGATGCTGCGCAACAAGGCGAATTTTGACGTGGTAGAGGGTTTTTTGAGCGAGCTCCTCAGGCGACCAATCACGATTACCAACGTTTTAGAAAGCGAAAGCAATAAAGACTACCCGGCGGACAAGACCAACTGCGTAGATGTAGTGGTGGTGGACGACTCCGGAGAAATCATCCTGATAGAAATACAGTTCATAGCGGAAATAGATTACCTTCAGCGGATGCTGTACGGCGCGAGCAAGTCCCTTGTCGAGCATATAGTTCAGGGTGATACCTACATGAATATCAAGAAGATATATTCGATAAATATAGTTTACTTCGATCTTGGTCAGGGCGTAGATTACGTTTACCGCGGCAGGACAGACTTCAGAGGCTTACACCACGCCGACACCCTCCTACTCTCAAAAAAGCAGCAGAATATTTTCGGGCAGGTAGAAGCAGGCGACCTGTTTCCGGAGTACTATGTTCTAAAAATCAACAAATTCAACGACGTTGCCAAGGACAAGTTGGATGAATGGGTATATTTTCTGAAGAACGACCGGATACAGGCAAACTTCAGCGCCAAGGGCTTGCTCAAAGCGCGGGATATTTTGGACTACAGCCGCCTTTCGGCGGAAGAGAAAGCCGAATACGACTACGCCCAAAGCGTAAAAAGCCA
>JAISLN010000201.1 GCA_031290835.1 Prevotellaceae bacterium | reverse complement strand
AGCCCCGATTGGTGGAGCAGGAGGTCGCGCAGCGTCAGCTTGCTCTTGCTGTTTGCGCTGCCGAGCGGAACGTACTTTCCCAGCTGGTCGCCAAGGCCGATGCTGTTTTCCTCCTCCATTTTCATGATGACCGGCAGCGTTGCCGCAACCTTGGTGATGGAGGCCACGTCGTATAGGGTGGCAATCGTCACGGGTGTTTCGTTTTGGTAGGTATGGTAGCCGAAGGCTTTGTAGTAAAAAATCACCCCCTTGTGCGCGGCCAGCACCTGGCATCCGGGAAAGGCTTGCTGCCTGATGGCGTCGAGTATCATTGAGTCCACCACCGCCATCCGCCCTTGGCTAATGCCGACTTCCGACGGCGAGCCGTACTTGAGGCGCGTGCGTTCGGGCTTCTGCGCACCGTCGCCTACCTTGATGTATTTGGGCACGGCAACGGAGCTTTGCCCCGCCACGGGGTTTGCGCCAAATAGGGCGTGAGCCGCCGCTCGCTGGTATTCCTCTTCGCTGTTGTAGGCCAGCATCACGCTCTCAAATACTTTTGGATTGCCCAACTTGGATATAGCGTAGGGGTTGGCGTACAGCACCAGCACCGTGCGCTTGCTTTCCGCCAGCTGGGTCAGCCACCGGCAAAAGCTCCTATCCATGTCAAAGCTTCGCTGCGGCGCGCGCTGGTTTATGTCCATGTAGCCCACGAGGACGAGGTTGTAGGTTTGCAGCTTTTGCGCCAGCGAGTCGTAGTCGGCAGGTTTGGTTTGGTCAACGCGATAGAGGTCGAGCGTGGTGTAGCGGTGCGCCACCCTCAAAAAGGTGCTGTGCCGGTTGCTTTTGCTCACCTCTACGTAGGCTATGCGGAGCGTATCCAAGCGCTTCAGGGGCAAGAAGTCGTTTTTGTCGGCGGCTATGGTGATGGACGATTCTATGAGCTGCGCGCGCAGCCGCTGTGCGCTCGGCGGAAAAAGGCGCTTGCCGAGGCCGACGGAGTTCACGCTCGGCCTGTTTTCGCTCAAGCCCAGCCAGTACTTGGTTTTGAGTACGCGCAGGCATTTTTGGTCGAGCAGCTCCATGGGGAATAGGCCGCTGTTCACGGCGCTTTCTATGGTATCAATGCTTTGCTCCACGCTGAGCGGATAGATGAGCATATCGCTACCTGCCAGCAAGGCCTTCAGGTTGGCTTCGGTGTAGGTGTAGCGCTGCAAAACCGCCTTCATCTGCATGCCGTCGCTAAATATCAAGCCCTTAAAGTTAAGCTCTTCCCGCAGTAAGCCGTCGGACAACCGCTTTGAGAGGCTCGACATCTGCATGCTTGCGTCAATCGTAGGCACGCTGAGGTGTCCCACCATGATGCCGCCGATGCCGTTGCCAATAAGCTTTTTGAAAGGAAAGAGGTCAACCCGCTCAAGGGTTCTCCGGCTGCTGTGCAGCGTGGGGAGCTCGCTGTGCGAGTCTTTGTCGGTGTTGCCGTGTCCGGGAAAGTGCTTCGCGCAGGCTATTACCCCGTTGTCCTGCATACCGTTGGCGTAGGCAATGCACTTGCGGGCTACGGCCTGCGGATTTTGCCCAAAGGATCGGACGTTGATGACCGGGTTGTCGGGGTCGCTGTTCACGTCGGCTACGGGGGCAAAGTTAACGTGCATGCCCAGCTGCCTGAACTGCCCTGCAACTTCAGCGCCCATGCGGTAGATGAGCGAATCGTCTTTTATGGCGCCAAGCGCAATTTGAAAGGGAAAGTTGGGCACGCTGTCCAGCCTCATGCCCACGCCCCATTCGGCGTCCATCCCCACAAGAAGCGGCAGATGGGCGATAGACTGGTAGTAGGTGGTCAGCTCCGCCTGTCTGCTCGGCGTTCCCTGAAAAAAAATAATCCCGCCTACCTTTTGCCGCGCTACCAAGTCGGTAATTTCAGCCACATGCAAGGCGCTGTTTGGCCTGTTTGTCTTGGTGGAGTAGGCCGCCACCATCATCAGCTGGGCTATTTTTTCGCGCACGCTGAGCGTTGCCAAAATCGAGTCTGCCCACGGCACGGGAGCCTCAAGCGTTTCGATAAGGCTTGTGCGCGGCTGTGCAAGCGAAAACAAAGGCGTAGCAAGCGCAAGCAGAAAACAAACCGGTAGCCTTATCATGTCGTCCTTACTTTATTTTTGTTGCAAATGGAGCCGTTTTTTACGATTGTCCCACAGCAGCAGCGCAGCAAAGCCCAGCACAGCAATAGCCAAAACAGCGCGGCCGATATGGTCGTACAAGCCAACGGTAGGGGTGTAGGCTTTGCTGAAATCGGAAATCACCGTGGTTGGCTGCGTAAACAGCATATACTCACGCTCCAGCTCTATTTTCAGCTGGTACAAGCTGTTGATGGTTTCGTGCAGCTGCACCTGTTCACTTTTTTGAAGCGCACCGCTCAGCTCTAGCTGAACGGAGGCGTTGTTTTTTGAGGTGGAGGTGGATTGTATTTGCTGGAGCGTTGCTATCTCTTTCTCTGTGTAGGCAATTTGCGATTTAAGCTGCTCCACGCGCAGCGTATTCAGCCTGTGCCCAAAAGTGTTGTTGCTGATAAAGTGGAGTAGCCCCGGCGTGAGGTCGGCGTAAACATTTTCGTCCAGCACCTCTACCACAATTTTCGCAAACTTTGATGCTATCAGGCTCGTATCGTCCCACGAGTATTTCCTAACGTAGTGCATGGGCTGCTCGCTATGGCGGAGGAGGTCGTTGCGGGTGAGCAACCCGTAGTACACCTGTATGCTGCTAATTTTTTCCGCCTCAAGCTCGCTAATGTTGAGCTGTGAAGATAGCTCATGGTAGTTTTTTATTTTGCAAAGGTTGTTCAACTTCTCTATCTGGCCAACAACAATGTTGATGGAAAGGTTGTTGCTCCTGATAATGGCTTCGGAACGGTAAACCTTGGGGGCATACCTATCTATGATAAACCCTGCAACAACTCCTACCACTATAAATAGCGCCAACCATAGCGACTTTCGCAGCAGATAGAGAGCTATACTTCCCAAAGTAGCCCATAGGCGCCGTAGCATAGCATTAAACTTCCGGTAGGTAAAAATTAAAAATTCCAATAAATCAATTTCGTTTTCGTGCCTATGCTGTTTGTGCTGCTTATTTATTGGGTGTATATTGTTTTCTTGCTGTTGGCTCATAATAATGAAAGTTTATATGCTATTTTACACGCCACGCCGACGTTGTACATGCTTCTAAATATCCGATGCGCTATGAAATATAAGCTGTTCGGGACAGAAAAGCGCAGAACCTCACCGCTGTACAAGGCTACAAAAGCCAAAATGTCACACCTCGCGAAGCATATAAATTAGGATTTGGATTAAAAAATTGAAAAAAACTACGACAAGAATCCCAGTAAGATACCCGCTGCCACTGCGCTGCCAATCACTCCGGCAACGTTTGGCCCCATGGCGTGCATGAGCAGGTGGTTGGTTTTATCGTATTGCAAACCGACGACTTGCGAAACGCGAGCCGAATCGGGTACCGCCGAAACGCCGGCATTGCCGATGAGCGGGTTGATTTTGTTGCCCTCCTTTAGGAACAGGTTGAATATCTTCACAAACATTACGCCGCCAAAGGTTGCCACCACAAACGACGCCGCGCCCAGCAGGAATATGCGGACGGAGTCGAACGTCAAGAAGGAGGTTGCCTGCGTAGAGGCGCCTACGGTAAGGCCTATGAGGATGGTAACAATATCAATGAGAGGACCCCGCGCTGTTTCGGCAAGGCGGCGCGTAACCCCGCTTTCCTTTAGCAGGTTACCGAAAAACAGCATCCCCAGCAGCGGCAAGCCCGACGGCACAATAAGGCACGTGAGCAGTAGCCCAATGACGGGAAACATCACCTTCTCCAAGTGCGACACCGCGCGCGGCGGCCTCATGCGGATAAGCCGCTCCCTGCGCGACGTGAGCAGCTTCATCACCGGAGGCTGAAGCACCGGCACCAGCGCCATGTAGGAGTAGGCCGATATGGCTACCGCACCCATGAGGTGGGGCGCAAGCCGCGACGAAAGAAATATGGCCGTAGGCCCATCGGCGCCGCCGATAATACCGATGGCGGCGGCTTCGTTGGGCATAAAGCCAAACCCAAGAGCCGCCATGTAGGCGCCAAAAATACCCAGCTGCGCCGCTGCGCCTATGAGCATGAGCTTGGGGTTGGATATGAGCGCCGAAAAATCGGTCATCGCCCCAATGCCCAAAAAGATGAGCGGCGGGTAAACGCCCTGCACAACGCCAAAGTAGAGAATGTTGAGCACAGAACCTTCCTCGTAAATGCCTATCTTAAGGCCGGACATAAACGGAATATTCCCTATCAAAATACCAAACCCAATGGGTATCAACAGCATAGGCTCAAACTCATGGCGTATGGCAAGGTACAAAAATGTCAACCCCACCATCATCATAATGATGTGACCCATTGTCATGTGCGAAAATGACGTGTAGGAGAGAAACTGCCTGAGGTTTTCTCCCAAAAATCCAAATAAGCTGCTTATATCCATAGTATTATTCAATAATTACCAGTACAGCGCCTTCCAGTATTGAGTCACCCTTGCGAACTTTCACAGAGGTTACCG
>JAISLN010000200.1 GCA_031290835.1 Prevotellaceae bacterium | reverse complement strand
AGCGCCTTTTGGAGCACAAAGCGGGTTTGGGGCATGGTGCCCTCAAAGGCGTCTACGATGAGCAGCACGCCGTCGCTCATGTTGAGCACGCGCTCCACCTCGCCGCCAAAGTCGGCGTGTCCGGGGGTGTCAATCACGTTTATCTTTACGCCCTTGTACACCACCGACACGTTTTTGGCGAGGATGGTAATGCCGCGCTCCCGCTCTAGGTCGTTGCTGTCCATGATGAGGTCGCCCTGCTTTTCGGCTTCGCGCTGCGCCTTGCCGGTAAGGATGATTTTGTCCACCAGCGTTGTTTTTCCGTGGTCAACGTGGGCGATAATGGCAATGTTGCGAATATTCATAAATTGTTCCGTGTCTCCGTATTCAGTATTTTCCTGCTGTTTTGTAATCTGCCGCCAAAAAGCGGCGGGCAAAATTACATGAAAATCGCGAGATTTCCAACCGTATATACGGATTATTTCTCGGTAGCCAATAGGCGAGCATCAGCTAACCGGCATAGAGGAGAGGAGGGGGTTTTTTGGTGCTTCTGCCGAGCGACGCATCCTTAGCGGGATGCAAATACGCTGAGGCCGTTAGCTAAGCATTTTTTCAAACGCTTTACCCCACCTTGCATTGCGCGAGTTGCCGCAACCGCGCTTTGCGCAATGCAAAAATTCAAAAGCGCTAAAAAAAGGACAACGTCCCCCGAGCTTGGTAGCGTCATACATTGTTATGATGCTGTATTTTTCCGGATTGGCTTCGATTGCCCGGAGGGGCAAAAAATTTTTTGCCCTTAACTGTGTGTGTGTGTGGTTGGTTGGTTGGGGCAAAAAATCTTTTGCCCGTACTGTGTGTGTGTATTCCTACTTTAGCAATAACTGTGCTACGCCCCTCCGGAAGCGGCAGGCAAGAAGATATTTCTAAGCGATAAGAGGTGGTGGGGCGCATTGTATTTCCTCGAGCTAAAAATGGGAATTGTTTTTTTGCAACGGCAAAAGTAGCACCAAATTTTAGCTTACGCAACCTTTTTGGAGAAATTTTATCAACATGCTGCGAAAGGGTTTTGCGCAGCGCAGGGCGCGACGGCTGCCATGGCCGACAAGGCAGCTCAAAATTTAAAATTCAAAAAAATGTTGAGGTAGTAGCGAAAATCGTATATTTGTGAAAAATTTCGGCGCGGGGAAGCACACCCGCGACATTCCATAAACATAAATAGCTCATTAAACAAATATGAAAACATTGAAAACATCTACCACTAGTAGCATGTGGCTGTTGCTGCTCATCTGCGGGGCAGCGCTCGTGGCGCTGTCGATAGCTGTCTTTGTGAACGCCGAGAGGGTGCTGGGTTTGCTGATTTACGTTGCCGGCGCAGCGCTGTTTGGCGTTGGCGCCGTGCTGGGTGTAAACGCCCTGCTGCCCGCCCACAGGGAGGAGCGGGCGCGGCTGCTGACGCTCGCCGCCGGCAACGTGCTGCTGGGTGCGCTGGTGATGATATTTAGCCAATTTGCGGTGATTTTTGTGGGGATTGCCCTCGCGGTTGACGGCGCGGGCGCCGTGCTCAAGGCCCTGCACCGGCGAAAAGAGGAGGGCAAAATCCGGCTCGCCGAAATGCTTCTGGGAATTATCTTTTTCGCTCTGGGCGTGGTGGTGGTGGTATTCCACGGGGCCATACAAACGCTTATCGGCAGCGCGCTCGGCCTGCTGCTGCTCATTGCGGGGCTTTCGCTGAGCATCGTTGCGCTGCTGCAAAGACCGAAGAGCTAACTTTGCCCCCGGATAAATCGGGCGGGGTTCAAATTGTCGCTCTCTGAATAATCCCGTAGGGTAGGGTGTTCAGAAGGCGCGAATTTTTTTCCGAAAATTATTTCAAAAAAAGATGAAAATGAGGTTGTTGAGTAAAATAATTCGGAAAAATCAGCGAAAAAAACTACGCAGATTTGCCTACCCTACCCGTAGGGTAGGATGTTCATAACCGCAGGTCAACCTGCGGAGCGACAGCACCATAGCCATTTACCTGCCTGAAAGGCAGGATTTCTACTAACCTCAGGGGCAACAAGCTGAAAAAGGGACAGCTGCGCAAGCGTCGAAGTCCTGCCTTTCAGGCAGGGTGAAGAGGGCACGGTTTTCCGTAGGTCGTTGACCTGCGGCTATGAACATGTTGCCCTTTCAGGGCAAGGCGTTACCCCGTAGCTGGTAGCCAAATGAGGTTAATGAGGTTGGGTGTAGGTGGCGTATTTCATGGCTACTGAGGTGGTTTTGTTTGGAGAATTAGGTGAAAATGAGGCTGTTGAGGCAGCTGATTTCGGAAAAATCGGCAGAAAAATTACGCAGGTTTGAACACCCTACCCTACGGGATGCAAAGAGAGAGGGAATACGGAATGTTTTCCACCAAAAATTCCTCCGTATTACCTCGCGCAACAACTTGAAATGCACCCGGTTTGCACATCCTACGGAAATTTTGAATTTTGGGTAGGGCTATAATATTCGTATGGCGCTACCGATTTTTGTTTTTTTAGCACTATCAGCTTTCGTATGATTCAGCTACTTAACTATAGCCTTGTGCTTGGCGTTGCCTACTTGCTCACGATGGCGGTGATTGTTCTCGCCGTCATTCAGCAACGCGGCGACCCCACCAAAACGCTGGCTTGGACGCTGTTTATTGCGCTGATGCCCTTTGTGGGGCTGCTGCTCTACGTGATGCTGGGCAAGAACTACCGGCGCGACAAGCTGCTTTCGCGCAAGGAGGCGTCCGACCAGCACCAGCTGGCGCTCATGATGGGCTTGCTCACCGGCAGCGACGACTACCTCCGCTGGTTTCCGTCGTCGCCCAGCGAGGTGCACTACAGGGGGATTGCGCAGATGCTGGCGCACTCCAACAAAACTTTCCCCACGCGCCACAACCACGCGCAGCTGCTGGTGAACGCTACCGAAAAGTACGCCGCGCTGTTCGACGCCATTGAGCAGGCGCAAAGCCACATCCACCTCGAGTACTACATTATCATGGACGACCACACCGGCAACCGGCTTCGGGAGCTGCTCATCCGCAAGGCTCGGCAGGGCGTGGAGGTGCGGCTCATCTACGACCACCTGGGCAGCTGGGGGCTGAGCAAGAAGTACGTGC
>JAISLN010000199.1 GCA_031290835.1 Prevotellaceae bacterium | reverse complement strand
TGCTCTTCGTTGGGCGTGCCCAGTAGCGGGTTGCGGTAAACCATGCTGCCGTCGTATTGGCTGCGAAATGTCCCGTGCAGCTCGTTAGCGCCGGTAGCTTCAAGGATTTTCATGGCATTTTCCGGCGTAATGCCTGCGCCGGGCATGATGCTGATGCGCTCGCCGGCTTTTTCAACCAGCTCCCGTATTGCGTTGGCGCCTTCGGGCGCGGCGTTGCGCCCTCCGGAGGTGAGGATGCGCTCGCAGCCAAGCCCGATAATGGCTTCCATCGCCTCCGGCAGGTTGCGGCAGCGGTCAAAGGCGCGATGAAAGGTAACGCCCATTCCGCAGCTGTGCGCGGCCTCCACCAGAAGCCGACAGCGCGGCTCGTCAACGCTCCCGTCGCCGCTCAGCATACCGATAGCTACGCCGTCGCAGCCAAGCTTGCCGCACGTGCGGACGTCCGTCAGCATGATTTCAAGCTCCGTATCGCCGTAAAGGAAATCGCCGCCGCGCGGACGTACAAGCACGTACAGCTTTATGGTGAGCAGCCTGCGGGCGGCTTCTATCATCCCAAGCGACGGCGTTGTGCCGCCTTCCGGCAGGTTGCCGCAAAGCTCTATCCTGTGCGCCCCGCTTGATTGGGCAATGATGGCCGAATCAACGGAATCGGCGCAAACTTCGAGCGTGAACTTTTTTTGAGGCATAAATTTTTTTTTGATTTTTTTTTTAAGCTCAAAAAGCCACCACCATTTCGATGGTCGCCTTATCGTGCAGCAGCGGGTTGGCGGAGAAGTTGGCGGGTTTGCGCGAAACAAGGTACTTCTCAACGCCAACCCTTATTTCGCCCCTGAAAGCTTTGTGCGCAACGCCCACGTTGGCGCCTGCCGACACCCGCTGCGCATCAAACAGCTTAGCGCCGTCGTAGCAGCCGTTGCGCACAACGTCGTACCGCAGCGTTGGGGCAAGGTATTGGGCAAATTTGTTTGGCTTGAAGTAGAAGCTGTAAAAGCCTTGCAGGTAGGCGGAGGTGAGCGTGAGCTGCTCGCCGTTTTGACTGCAAGTGCGCTGCGCCGCCTCGCCGTCGAGGGTGAAGCGGCGCGCAACGTAGCGCAGCTCGCCGCCCCATAGCGTAATATTCTGCGCGAATGGCGTTTGCCCGCAGTAGTAGCTCGCAGCGGCTTGCAGCCCTTGCTCGCCGCCATACTCCACCTTTGCCGAAAAGTTGAGCGACTCCTGCCACACGGGCTTGTTGGCGCCGCTGCCGTTGAATAGGCCCACCTTGAGCACAACGGGCGCCCACTTCCGGAGGTTTACGGACAGCAACCCGCCAATATCGCGCGAGCTCAGCGAGGCGATATTGCCGCTTGTGTCTTCGTAGCAAACGGTATATTTGGCCACAAATGTGCGGTTGGCAAAAATATTTTGCATGGGGCTTCGCGCCAAATCGGTGCTGAAGGCGTACTGCTGCTGCCCCAGCGAAACTGATACAACCGGCAACAGGTACGTAACGTAGGCGTCCAGCACCGACAGCTTCCCTTCGCTGCTGAACTCCACCTGCGTACGGTAGGTCATATTTTCGGCAGCTTTGCCGCGCACGCCAAAGCGCGAGTTGCGCACGTCAAATCTCATGCGGCTATCGTACAGGCTTTCCTCAAATTTTACTTTTACAACGCCGTCTATTTTCGGGGCGTACTCATTTTTTACTTGGGCAGAATCGGGCTGTGCAAGCAACGGCGCGGCTGACATCAACAGCCCGGCGGCAAGCATCGGATGAAGCAGGTTTGGCATATAATTTCAAAACAAAACAAATTTAATTTTAACGGGAGCAACTTTCTTGCTCCATGCGGATGCACTTGACAATATCTTCGCCAATGCCTATGCGGTATCCGATAGACGAGTAGAGGATACCGCCGTTGGTGGAAAGATAAATTGCGAGCGGAAATTCGTCGCGGAAGTCCACCTGTAGCGCACTTGCTACCGCCTTTAGCAGGGAGCGGTTGGCGTCGATGCTCCATGTGGTTTGCGCCGGCAGGTTTTTGAACGTTGCCGCGCTGAACGCCTTGCTCAGCTTGTCGTCGGGAGCTATGAGCGCAATGCCGCCGCCCCACTCCTCCAGCGCCTTTTGCTGCGCCGGCAAGTCCTGCAAAATATGCTTCGACGGCTCTTTGCCAACATCTACAAAGCAAAGCATCAGCCCCTTGCCGTTGCTCAGGGCTTTCAGCGATTTTTTGCTGCCGTCGCTCATGGCAACAACGGTGTTCATGTCCACAATCCCTTTCACAAATAGCTTTCCGTCCACCTCCGGCATTTTTACGGCGAGCGAGAGGGGCTGTCCGCTGCGCAGCTCAAAGTATTGGGTGCTCACCGTTACCGAGCCGTCGTTGGCGCGGCTGCCCGTCATCAGGCGGTAGTAGCCTTCGTCGAGGGTGAGCGTAAAGGGGAATTTGGCGGTTGCGGGGCTGTCCTCAAAATCGAGCGTTTGAAAATCGCCATCCTTAAAGAACGCCAGCGTGTAGTGGGCGTAGTAGCCCGGCTTTACGATGTTGGAGGCGGCGTTGGTCAGGGTTAGCGAGGCGCTGCGGCGCGTTGTGGTATCCTTTTTGTCAAAAACAACGTCTTTCCATGCTCCGCTTTCGTAGTACTGCGGCTTGCCGGTAGATTCCTCTACCTGCGCCGGAATGCCCATGCTGCGGCAGGCCGCCACAAAAAATATGTCGCGCGAGCGGCGGTCTGCCATTTTCAGCTCGTACACGCCGCGCGGCGTAAGGCGGCAGCTGTAGTAGTTTTCTTCGTCCCGGATTTCAATGTTTTTGCGCACGTATTCGATAATATTTTCTGCTGTGGGCTCTTCGCCCGCTATTTCTATTGCCACCGCCGAGTGCCGGAGAAAGCTGCGCCACGGCTTAATCAGCTCCTGCGCAATGCGGGGCGAGAGCACTTTGCTGACGTAAATATTTTCGGGCGTAGCTTTCGCTTTAAACCCGTTGTGGAGGTGGTCGCGCAGGTAGCTCGCCGGAGTGTCGCGCAAATCTTTGTCCGACAGCGTTGCGAGTAGCGCCAAGCATTCAGAGTTTGCCGCTTCGGTTTGCATAAAATCGGCTATTTCGCGTTGGTTGCCCTGCGCCTTGTGCAAAAACAGCTTTCGCCGATAGCTGTCGGACGCGCGGTCGCCGTCGGTTACCGCCGGCGCAAAGGTGCTCATGTAGGCGCTGCGTATGGAATCTTCGTACGCCAGCCGAAGCGCATTTGCCGCTATTTTCTCCTGCGGTAGCGCCGGAACGCTTTGCTCGGGCGGCACGCTGAGCGTGTAGGTTTCGTCGTACCGGCTGCCGGAGGTACGGCTCAGCTGCACGGTGGTAACCTCATCGCCGGGCGAGGATTTTGCGTAGCCGTACCGGTCTCCCTTGCTTGCCCATACCACCAAATCGCCCATGCCGGAAACGATGGACGCCGTTCCGTCGGCAGCGCTGACGCTCTTCACAATAGGGTAGAGCTCGGCGTAGTTGTACACCTTAAACTTCACGGCAGCGCCCTCCACCGGCCGATTTTGCTCGTCGGTTATTCGCACGGTTACCTTTCGCACAGGCGCGTAGGTGCTCAGCAGGTTGATGGTGCTGTAGAGCGGCGTTTGCACGTTCTTTTCTTCCACGCCGTTGTACAGCCCAAAAACTGTGGTGTGCACCATCATCGCCCGCTTGGATGGCGCCGTGAACCATGCCACATCCAGCTCCGGCTCCGGCTCGCAGGCGCCCATGTAGCGCCATTTTCCATCAATCCACACCTCTACCCAAGCGTGGTTGTCGTTGGTGTGCACCCAGCGCGGCGTGTAGCACTGACGCGCCGGGATGCTCACCGCCCGCAGCGCGGCAACGGTAAAGGTCGATTCTTCGCCGCAGCGCCCCCACGAGGTGCGCATCAGCGCAAGCGGCGCCGAGGTGCGCCCGTCGGTGCCGCGATAGGTTACCTTTTCGTGGCACCAGTGGTTGACCTCCAGCGCAGCATCCGCCATCGAAAGCCCTTTTACGCGCTCCTTCAGCTCTTCAAAAAAGACGCTGCGAGCCGTATCCAAATATTCGTTGTTTACGCGATACACCAGCACAAAGTGGCGGAAAATATCGTCGGGTATCTGCTTGCCCCAATCGAAGTAGCTACGCGCGGCAAAGGCTGCGTCCACCTGCTTCAGGAAAAAATCGCCGTCGCCGTCGGCCAAATCGCATAGCGGCATGTAGGCGTACAGGAACTCCAGCGCCTCGCGCTGCTGCACGGTGAGGTTTTTGGACAAGCCAAAAACCGAAAACAACGCCCCAGCCCTATTGCCAGCCTCGCTTTGGCGCTTTAGAAATTGCTTGTGCACCTGCCTGCGGTAGGCGGAATCCTTCAAGAAGTGCTCGTCTTCGTGGCAGCCGGTTGTGGCCAGCAGGAGAAAACAGCCGGTTGCTGCGCAAAAATATCGCGCATCAGCTGCGGCTTTGCGCCCGGCTTTGCCGAGCAATTGCGCTACACGGCTCACAAAAATAGGCGTGCCGCCGGAGCGTTGGAATGTAGCATGAATAAAATTTTTCATTTTGTTTTTGGAGAAATTTTTTGAGGGTGATTATTTGGCAGAATTTTTTTTGGTTGATTAGCCGCACTATGAGCGCTGTCGGGAAGCTCTTTCATGCTGCAGGCCACCTCTTTTCCGGCAAAGGCAACGGCGAGCAGCAATATGCGCTTGCCCTCGCCGGCGTAGCGCTCGTGGTAGCGGCGGTCGAGGAGCTGCGCAAAGGCTTTTTCCACGAGCGGCTCGGCTTTTTTTTGGATAGAATACTTGACCTCGGCAATGACCACGCGGTCGCCCCACGTCCATACGGCGTCTATGCGCCCCTTGTCGGTGGAGATTTCGGCCTCCACCTTAAACCCCAGCAAGTTGAGCCAGAGCAGCAGCAGCGAGTGGTAGTAGGCTTCGCGCGGCACGTGCAGCTGGTAGGGAATACGGGCAAACATCTCCTGTGCGCTCCGCTCAAAAGCCGACGAGCTCCCCTCAAACAGCTGCCGCATCATGCGCTCCCGCAGCGAAAAGGCGTCGGAGGCGGGGCAGGCGGCATAGCTCCCGACCAAATGCGCCACCAGCGCCTGCCGCACCTCCTCGTTGGGAAAGCCCAAGGTGTACACGAGCGTATTGTCAAACATGCTTTTTTCCCGCTTCTTTACGGTCAGGTAGCCGGTTTGAAAGGACAGCAGCTTGGAGTCCAACGTTTGGTATTCAAAGCTGTCAAAGCCGGAAGACTGCATCAGCACAGGCTCCAGCAGCGCCTTTGCGTCGTTGCGCTCCTTGATGAGGTTGACCAAAAACGTGGGCGTTCCCGTAGCAAACCAGTAATCAACAAACATTTTTTTGTCAAACAGGAGCAGGGTGGAGAAGGGGTTGTAAACCGACGTTGCGCCGTCCCACGAGTAGCCATTGTACCAGTGGCGAATTTCGGCAATAATTTCGTCGCGCGTTTGCTTGTGGTGCTCCGCCATTTCGCGGATATGCTCATCAAAGCAGCTCTCCAGCTCCGCCTGCGTATATCCGCAGATGGTGGCGTATTTATCGTCCATGGTAATGTCGTTGAGGTTGTTTAGCCCCGAAAAAATGGATACCTTGGAGAACTTGGACACGCCAGTGAGGAATATGAACCGCAAATGCTCGTCGGCAGCTTTGAGCACCTGATAGAAAGCTTGAAGCGTTTTGCGGTTTGCCTCCGCCACCTCCAAGCTGGAGAGATGGTCGGTGATAGGCTTGTCGTACTCGTCCACCAGCACAACAGCTTTGCGTCCGGTGGCGTGGTGCAGCTTTTCGAGCAGCTCCCTGAACTTATCGGGCAGCGTACATTCCTCCAGAGAAAGTTGGTAGCTCTTTGCCGTCAGCTCCACAAAAGAGGTTAGCGACCGATTCAGCTCTTCGCCGCTGCTGTATGCTCGCCCTCCAAAATCCAGCCGAATGACCGGAAAATGCTCCTCCCAATCCCACTTATCGTAAATGTAAAGCCCCTCAAACAGCCTCTTCTCGCCCTTAAAAAGCGCCTCCAAAGCGCTCAAAAGAAGCGATTTCCCAAAGCGGCGGGGGCGGGAGAGAAAAAACACGCTGCCGGAGGTAGCCATCCGATGCATTTCTTTCGTTTTGTCAACGTAAAGAAATCCACCATCCCGCAAATTTTCAAACGACTGTATTCCTATCGGCAGCTTTTGCATACGGCTTGCTTTTTACTATAACTATTGGGGCTTTGGAGCAAAGCATAATTTTCCAACTTTGAGCACGTAAAGATAGCGAAATTTTCTTACGTGGCGCGGGATAGTGGCGATAGGTAGGTCTTTACGTCGGGAAAGTCGGCGCAATCGGCAATTTTTTTTGTTGCCGGGATGATATTCCATTATTTTTTTCTACTTTTGTAAAAAAAAATTATTTCGCTATGGATTTAAAGGAAATCATGTCAGTATCCGGCTACTCGGGTTTATTTCAGCTTGTGTCGCAAGGGCGGAGCGGGCTTATTGTAGAGTCGCTGGTGGATAAAAAGCGCACCAACATACCGCCTGCAGCCAAGGTCAGCACCCTGAACGATATTGCAGTGTTTACCGACGGCGAAGATGTGCCGCTGCGCGTGGTGCTGCAAACCATTAAGGAGAAGAGCAACGGCGAGCCTGCCATTGACCCGAAGAGCGCCAAGGAGGAGGTGGTGAGAGCGTATTTTGCGGAGATACTCCCGACCTACGACAAAAACAGGGTATATTTTTCCGATATTAAAAAAATTATATCGTGGTACAACCTGCTCCAAAAGAATGGTATGCTCGATTTTGAGGCTAAAGAGGAAGAGGAGAAGGAAAAAGAAAAGGAAGACGAAGCTGGGAAAAAGCTGCCGGCTAAACCGGTAACCGCCAAGCCGATTGCCAAGCCTGTGCAGCACATCTCCTCAAAAGCCGCAGGCTCTGCCGGAAAAATAAACGCACCCAGAAAAGCGCAGTAGCACATTTACAAATTTACAGAATTACAGGATT
>JAISLN010000198.1 GCA_031290835.1 Prevotellaceae bacterium | reverse complement strand
GACAAATATGGTTTTACGGATAAGAGCAAAGACTACACCTTTTTGCGCGGGGAATTTGGGCTTGGCAGAGGCTTTTACTTTTGGCGCAACTTTTCGCTTTCGCCCTACGTAGGCATGGGCTGGGAGATGGCAAGCCTCAACAAGAACTTCTCCGTTTCCGCTCCCTACTACAAGGCAGGAGCCAACTTGTGCCTCAACGTTTACTATCCGTTTCAGCTGGTGGGCGGCGTAAGCGGCTTCTTCTACGGCTCGCCAACCCTCAAAGAAAAAGAAAAGGATGACTCCAACAGCGACAGCGACGCTGACAGCAAGAGCAAAACCTTCTCAAACTATGATGATATATTTAGCGGTCGCAGGGGCAGCAATGTATCAGGATTTGTAGGAATCAGATTTAATTTTTAGCCGCCGCCAGCTACTCCTTTGTAGCATGAGCCTACTATTGTCCGGTAAAATTCTCTGCGGACGTTGCCCCACAACGTTTGTTTGCATAAAAGATACTTTAAAAGCCGGGCAATAGTATGTTCCTATTATAATTTGCACCTTCTATCTTTAGATTGCTAATGGGCGCCATCAGAAAATTAGAATTCCGATATTTGCACGATAAAGTTGCATCCTGATGTTGAATCTACAACCATATTAATTCGCTACTTCCTGCACGTAATTCTCCCAATTTTTCTTACTTTTGCAGCGCAATTGCAAGTGAGCATCTCCAACTTTTAACCCGTAATCATTTATAGCATTTTTATGGAAAACTATCTGTCCCAACGGCTGCAAAGCCTTGCCGAATCGCAAACTTTGGCGATGAACCAAAAAACTAAAGACCTGCAAGCAAAGGGTTTCGATATTGTAAACCTTACGGCAGGCGAGCCGGACTTCTTTACCCCCGACCACATAAAGGCGGCTGCCAAAAAGGCGGTGGACGACAACTACTCGTTCTACACGCCTGTGGACGGCTACATGGACTTGCGCAAAGCCATTGCCGACAAGCTGAAGCGCGAAAACGACCTCGACTACAAGCCCGAGCAAATTACGGTATCGAACGGGGCAAAGCACTCGCTGGCAAACGCCATCATGAGCTTGGTGGATGAGGGCGACGAGGTGATTATTCCTGCGCCCTACTGGGTGAGCTACTCCGAGCTGGTGAAGCTGGCGGGTGGCAAAAGCGTTATCGTGAAAACAACCCTCGAAAGCGGCTTTAAGATGAGCGCCGAACAGCTCGAAAGCGCCATTACGCCCAAAACAAAGCTGCTTATCCTCTGCTCGCCATCAAACCCTACGGGCGGCGTGTACGGCAGGGAGGCGCTCAAAGCGCTGGCGGATGTTATCGCCAAGCACGAACGCCTTTTTGTTGTTTCCGACGAAATCTACGAGCACATCAACTTTGTGGGCAGGCATGAGAGCATTGCCCAATTTGCCAACGTAAAGGATAAGGTTGTGCTCATCAACGGGGTGTCGAAAGCGTACGCCATGACCGGCTACCGCATTGGCTACCTCGCGGCTCCGCTGTGGCTCGCCAAAGCCTGCTCAAAGCTGCAGGGGCAGTTCACCTCCAACCCGTCGAGCATTGCGCAGCGCGCCGCCATAGCCGCGCTTACGCAGGACAACACGCCGACAAAGGAAATGACGGTAGCGTTCAAGCGTCGCCGCGATTTGGTTATCAGGTGGCTGAACGAAATGCCGGGCGTGAAGTGCAACGTGCCCGAAGGCGCTTTTTACGTCTTCCCCGACATCAGCTCATTTTTTGGCAAAAGCGACGGCAGCGTAACCGTCAAAACCGACATGGATATGTGCCTTTACCTGCTGGACAAGGCTCTTGTTTCCGGCGTGCCCGGCGACGCTTTCGGCGAGCCTACCTGTATCCGCCTCTCCTACGCCACCTCCGACGCAAGCTTGGAAAAGGCAATGAAAAGCATGAAGGAGGCGCTGGCAAAGCTGAAGTGAGAATGCTGCCGGCTGATTGCTTGAGGATACCCCTTACTGTTAACCCTCAATTTGACGCTTGACTTGTGCTGCAGGGCAAATTCCATTTGCCCTGCAGCTTTAGCGTTTGCTCTATCACATCGCGCACGCAGGCCATGCCGCCGGGCTTGTCCGAAATGTACCCGCAAATAGCCTTTACTTCGGGCACGGCGTCGGCGGGGCAGGTGGGCAGACCGCTTTGCGCAAGTATTTCAATATCGGGAATATCGTCGCCCATGCAGAGCACCTCGTGGGGTTGCAGCCGATGCTTACGACAAAAGTCTGCAAAGTCTTTTATTTTGTTGAATGAGGCAAGGTACACATCCGTAACGCCCAGCATGCTGAAGCGCTCCCTGATGCTTTCGCTGGCGCCGCCCGTGATAATCCCCACCGCGTAGCCTTGCGTCACGGCGTAGCGCACGGCGTAGCCGTCTTTTGCGTTGTGCATGCGCAGAAAATCGCCGCCGGAGGCCAGCACCATCCCATTCGTAAATACGCCGTCCACATCAAACACAAAAGCTTTTATTTGGTGCAGCTTGGTTTTGTAGTTCATCTCCAAAATTAAAGTTCAAAATTGTTCGGAATTTTTTGCCTCCGCTTCCTTGCTGCTCATTATGCTCTCCGAAATCAGCATGTAGATTTGCTGTATCAGCGGATAGCCGGAGAGCGCTTTGATGTGGCGGTTAATAATTTTGCTGTCGCCTCGCATGGCAGGCCCTGTTTGCAGCAAATTGGGGTTGTCAACCTGCATGGCTCTTTCAAAGATTTCCTCAATGAGAGGCTTGAGCGAAACGTAGCTCAGCTCCTTATCGTGAAGCAGGCGGGCGGCTATGGTCAGGAGGTGAGTGGAAAAGTTGCACGCAAACACGGCGGCAATGTGCAGCAACATTCTCTTTTCGGAGGTAATTTGGTGCACCTCTACCGAGAGCTTGCGCGCCATGAACATGAGTTCGTCCGTCGCAAAGCTGTCGCTCGCCTCTACGTACACAGGCACTCGCATAAAGTTAACGCTGTAGCGCGTAAATGTTTGCAGCGGGTAGAGCACGCCATAGTGCGCCAATCCCCGGTTTTCGAACACGCTCATGGGCGTTGAGCCGGACGTATGCACTACAATGCCGTTGCCAAAAGTTGTTTTGTTCAGCACATTTTCGATTTCGTCATCGGGGACAGCAATAATGTAAATATCAGCATTCGGGTTGAACTCCGTCAGCTTGTCGGTGCTTGCAGCGCCTACCACCTTGGCCAGCTGCTGCGCCGTGCGAAGATTGCGCGAGCACACCTGCACAATTTTATACCCCGCCCCGTACAAGGCAGGCAACAGGGACGAAGCAACGTTGCCGCTCCCTATACACGCTATGCGTTTTACAGCTGCGCTATCCATATATTTTTACAGCGTCAAAAAAAGGGAGGGGCGAGGTCAAAAAGGCGCTCCCCTACCCTTTTAGTTTAATGGTATTAAAAACTTGTGCTGCACGTTTTTATGTCCAAAACGGTACTGCACGTTCACAAAATTCTCTACATCGGCGTAGCAACCATCGTAGCGGTAGCTGATGCTACAAATGTCGCCGATGGTGGTTTGCGTAATGGTAGCGCAATCCGATTTTACCTGCGGCTTGCGCGATGTTTTCAGAGGACGTTCTCCAAGCGCAAGCTTGTAGGAAATTTGCCCCGGCGTATGCCCCACCTCAACAACCAAAATACTTTCGTACAGCGCACGGTAGCGCGATTGCAGCGTTGCTGCCCTATCCTTGCGGTTGTCTTCAAGAGTTGCAATTTGGTTGCCCAGCTCGTCAACGGCAGCCTCCATCTGCTCTACGCTCTCCACCTGCGCCAGCAAGCTTTCCAGCTCGCTTAGGCGCTGCGTAATTTTTTGGTCTTCCTCCCTAAATTCGGCAACCAGCTTGCCCAGCTGCGCCGCGCCAAAGGGGTACTTGATGTAGTAGCGGTAAAGCTCTTTTTTGCTTGATTTGTCCCGAAGTTTTTCCCAGTACGAATCTTCCACCTTGCTGATAGAAATTCCCTGCAAAAACGGCACCTTATTGGCCTTGGCGGTGATGCTTTGCGTGTACGATTCGGTAACATTCATACCTTGCTCCTGCAGGCTGTGCGTACTTGCGCTGATAACCTGCTCGGCAACGCTTCGCACAATTTCCTGCTTTACCAGCAACAAGGCCTCCTGCTGCGCATCGCCAAGCGAAAGCGCGTCGCCTTGGGTAATGATGTAGCCGGTTTCCACCAGCTGCTTTGCCCAATCGGGCTTTTTTCCGCTAGCTTCCAACGTTTTTTGTTGCGCAAAAAGCGTTACCGCCCCAAGGAGGAGGCTAAAGGTAAATAATTTTTTTTTCATTGAATAGGAAGGTCAGCTAAAGCGCTGCTTGTAATAATCAAGCCGGCAAAATAGCAACGAGGCATTTGCCGGCTTGAAAATAAAAGCAACCAAAAATTAATTTCCTTGTTTTTTAGCAAAAGCTTCCATTTCCGCATCAAAATTTTGGCGAAATTTTTCGCGGTTAAAGAGGGTTTCGAGCTTTTTTTCCGCCTCAAAACCTTTTTCCAGCGCCTTGTAAACTTCCTCTTTGCTTGCCTCCACAGCCATGTAAACCTTAAACATGCCGTCGGTGGCTTGCGTAGTTCTGTTACAAGCCACGCTCAGGTTGCTTATCTGTTGGTTAACAACCTGCTTTGTCATTCCTTCAAAAAGCTCGGAGTAGTCCGAAGGCTTTTGTCCGGCATCATTCACGTAGCGCTCCTGCACCTGCTTGATGATGGTGGTGATGCTTCCCGCCAGCTCGGCGTTGGCGGCCATGCGAGCTTTATCGCGCGCAGTGTTCAGGTCTTTACTTTGGCCAATGCCAAGACCTCTGAAAAATTCTTTGTCTGAGCGCTTGTCATCGCACGGGATGGTTACCTCCTTTTCACCGGAGGCTACTGCAACGGACTTGGGGTTGCACGAAGAACATATTGCGCCCACTCCAAAGGCAGCAACAGCAACAAGAAAAAACGATTTTTTCATTTGTTTACAGGAATTAAATTAAACACATAATGATGGAATCTGCATGTAAATTCGCACCGTAAAATTATAACGAACATGCTCGTTTTTCAACTTGTTAATTTTCGCTTGTTGCAGCAACCGGCTCAACAGAAGGTTGAGCTACCACAGGCGGAAGCTCGGCAATTTTTTTCTTGCCCTGCTCCATAAAGCGCTTTAGCGTTGCGCTGCGTATGTCCACCTGCTGCAGTGCGTTGAGCACCGCCTCCTCTTCGTTCTTGCCTACGCCTTTAGCCGCCAATTCGGTTTGCGCTACTATGCTTTTGCTTCCGGCGGTATCGGCAATCATCAGCACGATGCTGAGCTTTACCAGCTGCTTGGGCGGAGCCGACGGGGTAACGTCAGAGCTTACAATGCTCACTTGGGGCGTAAGCTGAAACCGCGCATTTTTTTCTTGCGTACCCACGCTGTTGAGCGTGGTGAGCTGCTGCATTTTTTTCAAAATCAGCTGCTGCGCCTTATTGCCCAACCCCGTATTTTCAGGTACCTTTACGCCTACGGCGATGGGGGTTTGTGCTGTAGCCACAGCAACGCACGCAAGCGTTGCCAACGTGGCGAGTAGTATATGCTTCATCTTTATCGGCTATTTTTCACCTACAATAATCCACGCTTCGCCCAGCCCGCGCTGATAGACCTTGCAGTCGGCGTTGAAGGGCGGTTTGCGCAGCACAGAGCGCAGGTCGTTTGCAAAAGCGCGGGCGTCGATGGCTGTTTGCCTGCCGCTGCTGCTTTCCTTAAACAGGGGGATGCGCACCTGCTCGTACTTGAGGATGTTGTTGGTTCCGTCAGCGCGGCTAAAGCGTCCCTGCACGCAATTTTTTTCCAGCCACGCGTCAACAATATCTCCAAATTCCTTTGTATCGCCGTCGAAGTCAAACTCATCCTCAAAGTCAAACGAGGCGCTGCTGAAGCGCTTGAGCTGCAGCTTTATTTCGCGGCCGTTGGTGAACATATCGTCAAAGAACGACTGCAAGCGCCCGTTAAACTCGTCGATGTAGCTGATAACCGCCTCCTCCAGCAGGAGCTCCGGCGCTGCCGCCGTAGATGGTTTTCCGGAGCCAGCCGCGCCGGCAATTTGCTTTGCGGTGTAGGCGTCCAGCCCGCGAAGGTTGAAGTTGACGTAATTTTGGGGGCCTCTCTTTTGAACGTTGAAATCAAGGTCCATGATAATGTCGGCTTTGGCGGATCGCTTCAGCTTGTCGATGGGCGACTCCACGATTTCGCCGCCCTCCTTGCCCTGCAAGGCTGCCGATTCTGCCGCCTCCTGCTCAAGATTTTTCAGCTCCTGCTCCAAATCCTTAAGCGGGAAGCCTCTGTCTGCCATGATGGCTGCCAGCTTGGTGATGGCTAAGCGCATGTTGCGGTCGTTTTGCACCATTTTTTTGTAGTCGGGCAGGGTTTGCTCCACGCCGTTGGCCACAAATTGCTGCGAATAGCCGTTGGAAATACAGTACACATCGCTGGGTACTACCATGATGGTTGGTTTTTTTGCCTGCGCCATTGCCGCAAGGCTAAGCGCAACAAGCGCTACGGATAGAAAAATTTTTTTCATCGAAGTTTAATTTATTCAGTGATCAAAAGCTAAAAACCGGCGTCGAGGCGGCGTGCAATGCCGTCTGCCTCCAAATCTTTGCGCAGGTTGTCGTACAGTATTTGCACCGCAATACCAACCTTGTATCCGCCCTTTATCTTCAGGCGGTCTTGCCCGCTGGGCACGGCGTCGGTGGTGAGGTTTACGTACTTGAGGTACTTGCCTCCGGTTTCAAAAAAGCTGTCGAAGTAGTCTGCGTGGGTTTCTTCGGCGTTGGTTTCTCTGCAAATGGCGGGGGTAGGCGCGGCGCCGTTACCTCCGGGAATACCGCGAAAGATGCAGGCAGCCACCGCATTTTTCTTTGCCTGAACGATGGCGTCGTCCACCTTTTTGGCGAAGCCCCATACCTTGAAAACTTTCGTTCCGTCTTGCCCTACGCCAAGCACAGCAATCTCGTAGTTGTAGCTGCTGCCGAAAAGAATTTTGCGCTCCTTGCGCGATTGAGCGCTTGCTCCGGCTACTACTAATGCAGATAATAAAATCAAAAGAATACGTTTCATAAAATTGTTACTGGTTATTGGTTTATAATGATTTACTTGCTGTTTTTCTACCTGATATACCCGGCTACGGCTTCATACGCAATGTTCACTTGTTTTTCCGTTACGAATGAGATGAGAGAATTGTGGCAAAGATAACCATTTTTTTTGTTGTAAGTACAGGTATGATGTTTTTTCATCAACAAAATATAAAAAAACAGGCTTTGAGCACTTGCTTCTGGTCGGCGTTGTAAACAGAGAAGTCGCCCAAAATCACGAGGCGGCAGCTGTAGGCTGAGAATTTTTGCAGAATATCGCCGGCAAGGCGCGCTTTGAGGTCGAAAAAGTCGTCGCCAATCAGCGCCTTGTCGGCAATGATGGCAAAGGCGTTGCTGCACGAAGCATTGCCGATAGCGTCAAGCGTGAACTACACGTCGGTCAGGCGCTCTTCGTCGAGCTGCGCAATGCTCACGCTGTGGTGGGTTAGCATTTTCATGGTTGGTTCATTTTTTAACCCTGTCGCCGCTTTTGGAGCGGGGAGCACCTTGCTTTTCTTTGGCCTTGTCCTCAAAGGGATTTACGTTGCCTATAAAAGGCTTGCTCTGCGGCGCACACCGCAGGCTGTAGATGAGCAGGCATACACCCGCCAGCACAAAGGGAATGCTGAGCAGCTGCCCCATGTCGAGCAGCATTCCCTCCTCAAAATCAACCTGACGCTCCTTGATGAACTCAACAAGAAAGCGAAACGTGAAGAGCAGCGTCAAGAACGCTCCGAATAGAAATCCTCCGCGCCGGCGCAGGTTGTCCTTCTTTACAAAGATGTGCAGGAGGATAAAAAATATCAGCAGGTAGGCAAGCGCCTCGTAGATTTGCGTGGGGTGCTTGGGCATAATTTCGTGGCGGCGCTCAAAGATGAAGCCCCACGGCAGGGACGTTTGGACGCCGTATATTTCGGAGTTCATCAGGTTGCCGATGCGGATGAAGAAGCCGGTGAGCGCCACCACGATTACAATCCGGTCGAGCAGCCAGAGGTAGCTCATCTTGTACTTTCGGCAAAATAGGAAAAGCCCCAGCGGCAGCGCAACAGCAGCGCCGTGGCTTGCCAGACCGCCTTCCCAGATTTTCAGCATGTCGAAGGGGTGCGCGAGGTAGTGGGCAGGCTCGTAGAAGAGGCAATGCCCAAGCCGCAGCCCCACAATGGTAAAAATCACCGCCCACATGGTGAGCGTGTCGAGCAGCGGCAGCGGCAGCTTTTCGCGCTTGAAAAAGCGCACAAAAATAAGGTAGTCGCACACAAACGCCAGCGCAAACAGCACGCCGTAGTAGCGGACATGAATGGGGCCAAGAGAAAAAATCTCAGGGTCTATATTCCACGTAATGGATAGCAACATTTTTGGGGAAATTTTGAATTTTAAATTTTAAATTGCGCAAAGCGAAAGAAATTTTAAATTTTAAATTGCGCAAAGCGCGAAATATCAATAGGTAAAAGATTAGCGGGGGCAAGCCAACTCTTAGCACTTAGCTATCAGCTTAGTTTTCCAGCAGCTTGAGCACTTCGTCGAGCTTGGGGGCGAGGATTACCTCAATGCGGCGATTTGCCTGCCGCGCTTCGGGAGTTTTGGCGGCTTGCAGGGGAACGAACTCCGCCCTACCCGCCGCCGTTACGCGCGATTGGTCAATGCCCGAATTTTTGAGCATAATGCGCACGACGGAGGTGGCGCGCTTCACGCTCAAGTCCCAGTTATCCAGCAGCTGCCCCGAACCCTTGTAGGGCACGTCGTCGGTGTGCCCCTCAATGGTTACGTTGATGTCGGGGTTTTGCTCCAGCACCTTAGCCAAGCTGCCGATAGCCTCCGCGCCGCGCTTGTCCACGGCGGCGCTGCCCGAGGCAAAGAGCAGCTTTTCGTCGAGCGAAACATATACTTTTCCGTCGCGCATGGTTACGGTCAAGCCTTTGCCCTCAAATCCAAGCAGCGCATCGGCCACCTTTTTGCGCAGGGCTTGCGTAATGGAGTCTTTTTGAAACAGCGCCTGTTGCAGCGCTATCAGCTTTTGGTTGCGCTCGTTGAGCTCATCCTCCAGCTTCTGCACCGCCAGCGTACGCTCGTTGAGCGCTTGCTCGGCGCTGAAGAGCTGGTTTTCCTTTTGCTGCAAAGCCTCCTGATTTTGCTGAATTTGCTCAAGTAGCTTTCGGATTTCCTGCCGACTTCCCGTTTGGAGGGCTTCCTGCGCTTTCATCAAGTCGGCGTAGCGGTTGTTCAGCATACGCTGCTCGTCCGTCAGCTGGGCAATGGTATCTTGCAGCTGCAAGATGCGGTTGCTCTGCTGCTCCGCCAAGCTCTGCTGTTGCTTGTTTTGCGCTTTCAAGCCTTCGTTTTCCGATTCGAGCTGCTCGTTTTTGTCGTCGCAGATGGCCTTTTGTGCCTGCAAGTCCTGAAATTTCTTGGGGGCAACGCACGACGAAGCCGCGCAAAGTAGTAGGATAGCTATAGCGTAAGATGTGTGCTTCATACTGTGGTGGTAAAGAATTTTTAAGAACAAATGTAGCGAGTAAAACCTCAAAGTTTGCTACCTTTGCGGCTTCACTCTGTTAAACTTTCTTTGCAAGTATGCCCCAACAAGGTAAGTACCCACTATTGGATGCGGTGAATTTTCCATCGGATTTGAAGCGGCTGGATAAGCTCCGGCTGCCGGAGGTGTGCCGTGAAGTGCGCGATTTTATTATCGACGAGGTGTCGGAAAATCCGGGGCATTTTGGCGCCAGCCTCGGCGTGGTGGAGCTCGCCGTAGCCCTCCACTACGTCTATAACACCCCCTACGACAAGCTGGTGTGGGACGTTGGGCATCAGGCTTACGCGCACAAAATCCTCACGGGGCGGCGCAAGCTCTTTGCCAACAACCGTCGCTACCACGGCATCAGCGGATTTCCCAAAATGTCCGAAAGCGAGTACGACGCCTTCGGCACGGGGCACTCTTCAACCTCCATTTCGGCAGCGCTGGGGATAGCGGTGGCCGCCAAGATGCAGGGCGAGCAGCGCCAAGTGGTGGCCATCATCGGCGACGGATCCATGACCGGCGGGCTGGCATTTGAGGGAATGAACAACGCCGGCATCGAAAAATCAAACCTGCTCGTTATCCTCAACGACAACAAAATGGCGATAGACCCCAGCGTGGGCGCGCTCAACGAATACCTCACGAGGATAACCACCTCGCCGGTGTACAACAAGGTGAAGCAAGAGGTTTGGCAGCGAACGGCGCGGCTAAAGTCTATCCGCCTCTTTTTCCAAAAAACCATCATCGCCATCAAATCGTCCATTCTGCGCCGGAGCAACCTGTTTGAAGCGCTCAACTTTCGCTACTTTGGCCCCACAGACGGGCACGACGTCCTCAAGCTGGTGAGCACGCTGGAGATGCTGAAGCACATACCCGGCCCCAAGCTGCTGCACGTGCTCACGGTAAAAGGCAAGGGCTACAAGCCCGCCGAGGAAAACCAAACCCTCTGGCACGCGCCCGGAACGTTTGACCGCAACACCGGCGAGCGAATTACCGTGCGCAGCAAGGAGCAGCCGCCGCTCTACCAGCACGTGTTCGGCGAAACGATTGTAGAGCTTGCCGAGAAGAACGAAAAAATCGTAGGCGTCACCCCCGCCATGCCCACCGGCTCTTCGCTGAACATCATGATGGAAAAAATGCCCGGCCGCGCCTTCGACGTGGGCATAGCCGAGCAGCACGCCGTAACGTTTTCGGCGGGGCTGGCAGCCGCCGGCAAAGTTCCCTTCTGCAACGTTTACTCCACCTTTATGCAGCGCGGCTACGACTCCGTCATCCACGACGTGGCGCTGCAAAGCCTGCACGTTGTATTTTGCCTCGACCGCAGCGGGCTGGTGGGCGAGGACGGCGCCACGCACCACGGCGCCTACGACGTTGCCTACCTGCGCTGCATCCCCAACATGGTGGTGGCAGCCCCCATGAACGAGGTGGAGCTGCGCAACATGATGTACACGGCGCAGCTGCCGCACCAGCGCACGTTCTCCATACGCTACCCGCGCGGAAGCGGCGTAACGGTGCGCTGGCGCAAGCCTTTTGAGGAAATACCCGTAGGAAAAGCCCGGCTCGTCAGGAGCGGAAGCCACATTGCCGTGTTAAGCCTCGGGCACGCCGGCAACTTTGTGGAGCAAGCCGCCGAAAGGCTCGCGCAGGAGGGCATTTTCATCATGCACTACGACATGCGCTTTGCCAAGCCGCTGGACGAAGAAGTGCTGCACGAAGCGGGCAAGCTCTTTTCGCGCGTGATTACGGTGGAAGACGGCGCCATTGTAGGGGGCATAGGGAGCGCCGTAGCCGAATTTTTTGCCGAAAACGGCTACCACGTAAAGGTTACGCGGCTCGGCATCCCCGACCGATTTGTGGAGCACGGCGCCACCTCGCAGCTCCAAGCCGAGTGCGGCTTCGATGCCGACGGCATCTACCGAACGGTGAGGGAAGAGTTAAGAGTTAACAACTAAGAACTAAGATAAGAGCTAAGAAATTATCAATTATCTTGCCAAAGCTAACTGATAAAACGAGCTGGACTTTGGCCTTTAAGAGTGGGGCGGCGCGAGCCAACTCTTAGCTCTTAGCTAATTAAACTCTTCGTACAGCCCTGCGAGGCGTTTGCGCAGGTGCAGCACTGCGTAGCGCTTTCGCGAAAGCAGGGTGTTTACGGGTGTTCCGGTAGCTTGGGAGATGTCTTTTACGGGGAGGCCTTCCAGCTCCGTCAGCTCAAACGCTTCGCGCTGCTCGCGGGGCAGCTCCAACAGGGCGCTCTCCAGCGCTGTCCACACCAGCGACCGCAGGTACTCCGCTTCGGGCGAGGCCGAAGCGTCTGCGTCGAGCGCAACCTCCAGAAAATCGCTCAGCATTTCGTCGCCGTCCTCGCCGTTGTGTCGGGCGGATATTAGCGTTTCGCGCTTTTTTGCGCCGTGGTTGATGATGGCGTTTCGCGCCGAGCGGTAGAGCCACGCCGCCACGTGCTCAATCGGGTTCATGGTGGTTTCGAGCGTTTTGGCGAATTGGCAGAGCACATCCTGAAGAATATCCTCCGCGTCTTCCTTTCTCGTCACCCGCCTGCGAATAAAGGCTTTCAGGCGCGGCTGATGCTTCACCACCAGCTGCTCAACCGTTGATGAGGCGTTGGAGGTGGCGCTCATTTCTCGTCCTGTGGCGCGTCGCCTGCCTCCGCCTTTTCCTCGTCGGACAGGTGGTGATGAAAAAATCCGTGCGCTTGGCTGAAGCCATGCGATTTGTGGACGCTGTACATTTTGCGGATAAACTCAGCCCGCTCGCTGTGGCTCATTTTCGCCCACTTGTCGCGGACGGGGTTGCGGTGCGCGTGGAAGCGCATGCCGTGCCAGCTGCCAAAGAGTAGGCGCGCAAGCAAGAGCAAGCCCAGCGCCTGCCAAAAGCTGATGGCGGTAAGCCCAAAAACATCGGGCACGACCATATTCCACGCCACCATCACGGCGGCGCTAAACCCGGCGGCTACCGCCATGCCAAAGGACACGTGCGCCAGACCGAAAATCAGGTGCTTAAAAATGTGCATTTTCATAGCTATTCAAAATTTAGTTCAGCTAACCTATTTTGCAAAGATGATAAAATATTTTTGAAGCCGGCGCAGCCCACCTTTTCGCTTGCCACGCGCCACAGCGCTACCTGCTCCTGCGGTGGAATGTTCAGCCGAATGAGTAGCGCGTGCACATCGGGGCAGGTATGGCCTCTGTGCTGCGTACACTCCAAGCAATTTTCCTGTGGTTGATTTGCCATCGCTCATTTTTTTTAGCGTAAAAAGCTGCGTCCGGGTATTCCCTTTACTTAGTGAAGACAAGTGAGGCGGAAAAATATTTTACGAGCACGTAAAAAAATCCCTCTTGCGCAGCTTGCAAATCAGCAAACTTTCGTGTATGTTTGCCGGAAAAAGACAAATTCAAAAATTTTGGTAAATATGAAAACCATCTATGTATTCCTGACCACAGGATTTGAGGAAATAGAGGCTCTTGCTACGGTAGATGTGCTGCGCCGGGCGGGGCTGAATGCAAAAACCGTTTCGGTGGAAAATTCTACGCAGGTTGTGGCAAGCCACCGGGTAAAGGTGGAGGCCGATTTGCTGTTTGAGGAAGCCGATTTTAGCGACGCCGCGCTGCTGGTGCTGCCCGGCGGCACAACCCGCCTCAACGAGTTTGAGGAGCTCAAAAAGCTGCTGCTGAAATCCTACAGCGCGGGGATAACCATTGCCGCCATCTGCGCTGCGCCTATGGTGCTGGGCGGGCTTGGGCTGCTGAAGGGGAAAAAAGCCACCTGCTACCCCAGCTTTGAAAAGTACCTGACGGGGGCAATTCTCGCCACCGACCAGCCCGTGGTAACGGACGGCAGCATAGTAACCGGCAAGGGGCCTGCCTTTTCGCTGGAGTTTGCCCTGACGCTGGTAGAGATAGCGGCAGGCAAGGCTAAGCGCGACGAGGTGGCAGCCGGCTTGCTGGCGTCTTCTGCCAGCTGACGCCTATGAAGTAAGAGGAAAAAATACAGCATTGAATAAATTTCACCCTAAACACCATGAAAAAAGAAGATGAATAATTTTTTGCAAATACACCCTGCCGATAACGTTGCGGTGGCGCTTGCGGCGCTGCCTGCGGGCAGCCGGCTTACGGTAAACGGCGCAAGCGTTACGCTTAAATCGGATATTC
>JAISLN010000197.1 GCA_031290835.1 Prevotellaceae bacterium | reverse complement strand
GCGGTCAGGTTGTGGGGCTGCTCGGCCCAAACGGAGCGGGAAAATCTACCATGATGAAAATTCTGGCGGGCTTCATTCCGCCCTCGTCGGGCGAGGCGTTTGTGGGCGGCTTCAACGTGGCAAAGCAATCGCTACAGGCAAGGCGGGTGGTGGGCTACCTGCCGGAGCACAACCCGCTCTACACGGATATGTACGTGGGCGAATTTTTGGAGTTTGTGGCCGGCGTTTACGGGCTGAAAAAAAATGCGCAAAAAATTGTTGCCAACATCGTAGCTCAGACAGGGCTTTCGCGCGAAGCGCACAAAAAGATAGGGCAGCTCTCCAAGGGCTACCGCCAGCGCGTTGGGCTGGCGCAGGCGCTGCTGCACAAGCCCAACGTGCTGATACTCGACGAGCCTACCGCAGGGCTCGACCCCAACCAGCTGTCGGAAATCCGGCAGCTCATCGTCAGAGAGGGGAAAGAAAAAACGGTGATACTCTCCACCCACATCATGCAGGAGGTGGAGGCCATGTGCGACAGGGTTATCATCATCCACGAGGGCAAAATTGTGGCGCACGGCACTCCGCAGCACATACGGCAGCAGGCGTTGGGAGCGGCAAACGCCGTAGAGGTGGAGTTTTTGGAGGAGGTGAGCGAGGCAATTTTTGCGCAGGTGAACAGCATTGTGCGCACAAAAAAAATCGCGCCCCGCACGTTCCTGCTCACGGCGCACGGAGCGGAGGATATTCGCCCGGCAATTTTTCAGCTGTCGGTAAAGGAAAATATTACCATCCTGAAAATACAGCGGCAGGAAAAAGCGCTCGAAGACATTTTCAGAGATTTGACAACAGAAACCGCTTGAACATTTACATCAACATTACAAAAATAAAAATTTTATGGAAGTAGAAGAAAAAAAATCATCGCACGGAGGCTACAAGCTGGTCATATTGCTGCTGGTAGTAACGCTTGCAGGTCTTACGTTTTGGTACCTCCGCGAAGCGCGGGAGTGGGAAGAGGTGCACCAACAGCTCTCCGACGAGCGCGACAAGATTTCGGAGGAGCTGGGCAACATGCTCCTTGAGTACGAAGATTTGAAAACCACCAACAGCACCATAGCGCAGGAGCTGGAAATCGAAAAGACAAAAGTACAGGCGTTGCAGCAAAAAGTGCTCTCAACCCAAAGTATGCACGTAGTAGAAATCCGCAAGTACGAAAAGGAAACCAGCACGCTGCGCGACATCATGCGCAGCTATATTCACCAGATAGACTCCCTCAATACGTTGAGCCAAAGACTTTTGGCGGAAAACAAGGAGGTAAAGCAAAACTTGCAGAGCTCGCTGGAAGAAAATGTAAAGCTCAGCATGGAGAAAGACAGCTTGTCGTCGCAGGTTGAAAAAGGCTCTGTGCTAAAGGTGCGGAACATTGAGGCAAGCGGGCTGAACAGCCGCGACAAGGATACGTACTCCGCCAGCCGTTCCAAAAAGCTGAAAACCTGCTTTACCATTAACGAAAATGCCATCACAAAAGCCGGAACCCGCTTTGTTTACGTGCGTATTCTCGGCCCGGACGGGTTGGCGCTGACCAACAGCGATAGCGAGGGCGTTTTGGAGGCGCAGGGGCAGCAGCTGGAGTACTCGGCGAAGCGCGAAGTTGACTACCAAAATCAGGATTTGGAAACCTGCGTATTCTTTGACGCCAAGAACATGAAGCTGGCCAAAGGCGCCTACACGGTGGAGGTGTACATTGACGGAAACTTGAGCGGGAGCGGGCAATTCCTGATGAAGTAAGCGCGACCTGCCCGTTACGCCTCAAGGGTTACCAGCAGCGGCTCGTTTTTAGATTCATCGGTAACGGTGATGCACGCCTGCACGCCGGGAATGGCGCGGATGGCTGCGCCAAGCGTCGCCAGCTCGTCGTCGTGCAAAGCTTCCGGAATTTTCAGCAGGTAGTCAACCTGCGCCAACTTTTTGACGAGCGACTCTCCACCTTGCCGATTGGTTATCAGGATGTAAGAACGCTGCAATAGGCTGTCGGTGGCGCAAAAAACCGCAAACTGCCGGCGCTCTTCGGGCTTGCTTTCGTCAAACACGGTGGGCTGTAGCGGGCTGTCCGGCTCCCTGCCGCACAAATCGCGGTAGTGCACAAAGTCGAGGTGCAGCGCACGGTTGAGCAGCCATGCCATGCGCGTGTCGGGTTCTGCGGAGCGAATGGCCAGCAGCGAAAAAGCGCCGACATCCTCCGCAACATCCTTTATGGTGATATTTTTCTTTGCCTTTTTTACCATTTTTGAAATCCGGCTACATTACTACCTTTTGCGCCGCGCGGGCTGCCGCGCCGCCGCCGCTACCTGATAACTTCAACCTTTCCGTCCGCCTCAAGGCGCATAATGGAGGAAGGCTTGCGCGTAGGCCGCCCCTCCCACTTTGCGCCCACCTGCACGCTTACGCTTTGCCGCACGGCGGAGGCAACTTCGGCAAGCGTTTTGGGGGCGGCGGCGCCCGAAACATTTGCCGACGTGGAAACAACGGGTCGCCCCAAGCTGCGTATGATTTTTTTGCAAAACAGATGGTCGGGGATGCGTATTGCCACGCTGCCGTCTGCCGCGCATACGCCGCTGGCAAAGCCTACGCCCTCGCTGTAAATGATGGTTTGCGGCGAGCTGCTCAGGCGCACAATATCCCACGCAAGCGGTGGGACTTCGCGCACGTAGCGGCTTAGCATTTTTTCGCCGTCCACCAATACAATCAGGCTTTTTGCGTCGGCTCGCTGCTTGATGGCGAAGATTTTTGCAACGGCAGCCTCGTTGGTAGCATCGCAGCCCAAGCCCCACAGCGTGTCGGTGGGGTAAAGCATGACGCCGCCATTGCGCAGCGCTTCGGCAATTTGTT
>JAISLN010000196.1 GCA_031290835.1 Prevotellaceae bacterium | reverse complement strand
GCCGGCGTGTACGGCAGAGCCATCGACGGCGGCGCCGGCATCATCCTCGACCTGCCGCTCAACGGAGGCAAAACGCTGAAAAGCCTGCGGCTGGAAACCCTCGCCAACGATGTGGTAGTGGGGCTGATGGCGGTAACGCTCGTTAGAAATCAGGAGTGAGAATTGAAAAAACGCTTGCTTTTGACGAATTAATACGATATATTTTCCTCATTATTAGAAAATTAAATGCATAATTTTCTAATGGAGTCCATTAGGAATCTAACGATAGAAAGTACACACTATAAAGTGATTACCTTCTAATGGACATTTTGGGTTTATTTGTCAATATTTAATAAGGAAGCCATGACAATTAGAGAAAAAAAATGCTATTTTTGTTAGCCATAACTTTTACTCCAAAAAAGCGGACTATGACAAAACACCAACATCTCCTTCCGGCATACCGCTTGTCTGCGGGTGATTTTAGTGTTTTACCCCCCCCCCTGTCATTTTACTGCAAATCAACAACTTACGTTTATTTGGATGTTTTTGGCTACCAAGCTGGCGTCGGCAAGTCTCGTTTTGGCGCAGGCTGCGGTCGTTCTATGTTGTTGTGCGGCATTGGTGAAGTGTGCGGGTTGTGCGGGGCAAAAAAGAAATGCAAAAGTTGAAAAGAATGACCATAATATTCAATATAATACCCAGAATATCAATCGGCTGCATCGTGCTATGCCTATTTTTTTCGCTCTGCTCTGCTGCCTCCTCCGGCAACGGGGAGCTGGCGGCGCTGCTATCGGCGCTGGACAAGGCGCTGGACAGCGCAGGCGAGTACGACCTGCAAAAAGAGCAACGGCTAACAGGCTTGAAGCACCAGCTATCCCACCATACTTCATCCGGCGAGCGAGCCGAAATTTACCGCCAGCTCTACAAAGAATACGAGGCCTACATTTTTGATTCGGCCATGCACTACGCAACAGCTCATTTGGGCTTGGCAACCGAAATGAAGCACACCCACCGGATAAACGAATGTAAAATGCAGCTGGCGCGAATGTACTCTACGTTTGCCCGCTTTACGGAGGCCATTGCCCTGCTGAGCTCCATCCGCAAGCACGAGCTGACGCAGGAACAGCTGCCCGCCTGCTACAACGCCTACAGCGAAGTTTACCGCTACTGGGGTGAGTACATGGACGATGCGGATGCGGACTACTTCATGGCGGTGCGCAACGCCTACCGAGATTCGGCGCTGGCCGTATCGCCCAAGGGCTATAGCTACGATATCAACTACGGCAACAAGTGCATTGAAACGAAGGACTGCGTCACGGCCGAAAAGATTCTTTTGCCGTATCTTTCTGAGGTTGATCCCGAAACGCGGGATTACGCCATCCTGACCTCGCTGATAGCCTTTCTCTACGCCTCGCAGGGCAACGAGCGCGCGCAAAAGGAGTACCTGATACGGTCGGCCATGGCAGACGTAAAGGCCTCGGTGAAGGAAAACACCTCCCTGCGCAACCTTGCCTTTTACTTGCTCAACGACGGCGAGATAGACCGCTCCAACCGCTACATTAAAAAGAGCTTGGAAGACGCCAACTTTTACAACGCCCGCCTGCGCAACGTGCAAATAGCCAAAATCCTTCCCGTTATCGACAAGGCGTACCACTTGGAGCGGGAAAAGGGCCGGAAAATTCTGCTGCTGGCGGTTGTCATCATCGGGATGCTAACCCTGCTGGGGGTTGGAGCTATTTTCTACCTGTTCAAGCAAATGAAAAATTTGTCCCGAACGCGCCAAAAGCTCATAAAGGCCAACACCAGCCTGAAAAAAGCCAACCTCCGCCTCTCCGAAACCAACCACATCAAGGAGGAGTACATCGGCCACTTTTTAAACCAATGCTCCGTCTATATCGACAAGCTGAGCTCCTACCGTAAATTCTTGAACAAGAAAGCTTCCAACGGCAAAATAGAGGACCTCTTCCGGGCGCTGAAGTCCACCCAAATCATAGAAGATGAGCTGGAGGAATTTTACCGCAACTTTGACAGCACCTTTCTCCAGCTCTTTCCCAACTTTGTGGAAGAATTTAACAAATTACTACCTAAGGATGAGCAAATTCACCCGAAGCACACCGCTGAGCTAACGGTTGAATTGCGGATTTTTGCCCTGCTGCGCTTGGGAATTACCGATAGCGCCAAGATTGCCAGCTTTTTACGCTACTCCATCCACACCATTTACAACTACCGCTCCAAGTATCGTAACAGCTCTCTGGTAGCTCGCGACAAGTTTGAGGAGGCTGTAACGAAAATCGGACATCTCAACCAGTAAGCCCCCCCAACTTTCCCTTATATTCCGTTTACTTTTCTCGGCCGTGCGCTCTTTACCTACAACTTGAATATCATCAAATTAAATGGTTCTCCGCACAAAATTCGTTTACTTTTTGTTTAGCCCCAAAAATAGCGCACCCGTATGCCGATATATTTGCAGCAAGTAGCACACGAAAAAAAATGTTGTTTCACTAAAATCTATATGAATATGGAAAACAATAAAAAAGAGGTACGATTCGCAAGGCCAAAATTCTTTAAACTCATCCGGCTTTCCGGCGCCAAATCCGCCCTGATACTTTTGCTTGCCTTAGCTCTTTGCTCGGCAGCCTACGCCCAAAAAACAATTCGAGGACAGGTGGTAGATGAAGCCGGCGAGCCGCTTATCGGCGTTTCGGTTGTAGAAAAAGGAACGACGAAGGGAACCTCCACCGATGCTGCCGGCAACTTCCTCCTAACCGTAACGGACGACAACTCCGTATTGCTTATTTCTTTTGTAGGCTTTACCGCTCAGGAACTCCCTGTGAGGGAATCCTCTACGCTGCACATTGTGCTCAAAGAAGACGCCGTTTCGCTGGACGAGCTGGTGGTGATAGGCTACGGCTCACAAACGAAAAAAGAGGTAACCGGATCCATTAGCAGCTTGAAGCCGGAGGATTTTAATCAGGGGATAGCAGCCAACCCAATGGGGCTAATACAAGGCAAAGTGGCCGGCCTGGTCATCGTCAAGAATGGCGGAGACGATCCGGCTCAGAACACCTACAAAATGCAGCTAAGAGGCGTTGGAAGTATCAAAGGGTCGGCAGAGCCACTTTACGTCATTGACGGCGTTCCGGGTGGAAGCATTAGCTCCGTTTTACCGGGCGATATCGAATCTATTGACGTGCTGAAAGACGGCTCGGCTGCCGCTATTTACGGCACCCGCGCCAACGCCGGCGTGGTGCTCGTAACGACCAAGCGAGGAACAGCGGGCGCCGGAAGCCCCGTTTCGGACGTAGAGTACAACGGCTCGGTTAGCGCTGGCATCATGGCAAAAACGCCCCGCATCCTCACCGCCAACGAATATAGGAGGCACATGGTGGATAAAGACATGGGGATTGATTACGGCGCCAACACCGATTGGATTTCGGCCATTACCCGCACGCCGGTAAGCCATAGCCACTCGGTTTCCATGAGCGGAAGCGCCAACAAGTTCAGCTATCGCGCCTCTTTTAGCTACCGCAAAGTAGAGGGTATTGCCCTGAAATCGGACTACGAGGAGCTGAACGGACGGTTTGCCGCCAACCAAAAAGCACTGAATGGCAAGCTGGATATTGCCTACGACGTGGCCTACACCACCGGCAACAAATCGTGGGCTAACTACGATAACTTCATGCAGGCTGTGCGTACCAACCCCACCATGCCTATCTACTCCGACGCCGAAGAATACGTCAAGTACGGCGGCTACTTTGAATCGGACAACTTTTACTCCCGCAATCCGGTGGCAGATATTAACCTCACCGACAACGACCAAAAAGACAAAACGCTACAGGGAAGCGTACGCGCCAGCTTGCGCTTATCCTCCTCCCTTAAATTTTCTACTTTCTACTCTTTGCAGGAGACCGGCGCATGGAACGGTAAGTATCAGGCGGCAAGCTTGCGCGAGGTTTACGGACAAGGGGGCGTAGCCAGCCAGTCGCAGGGCAACAACCGTGCACAGGTGGTAGAAAACACGCTGCAATACATGGAGCATTTCGGTAAAAGCGATGTGCAGCTGCTGCTCGGACAAGCTTACCAGTACAACGTGTACCAAAATTTTGCCGCCTCCAACACGCAATTTACGCTCGACAAGCTTTCCTACAACAATCTTGGCAACGGACAGGGGCTAAAAAACATTGCAGAGCTGGGCAACTCCGCCGCAAGCATCTCGAGCTCCAAATATTCCGACAAGCTGGCGTCTTTCTTTGCGCGCGCCTTGTACAGCTTTGGGCAAAAATATTTTTTCAACGCCAGCATTCGCATGGAAGGCTCCTCCAAGTTCGGCAAAAAGGCAGACCCCAACTTAGGTCCGTGGGGTATTTTTCCCGCCATTAGCGCCAGCTGGGTGGTGGATAGGGAGGAATTTATGCAAGGCGCCTCTTTCATCAACGACCTGAAGCTGCGCGCCGGATACGGTGTTACGGGAAATATGCCCGGCGACAGCTACCTCTACGCCATGAAGCTGGGGCAGGGCAGCTCGCAGATTTTTGTGGATGGAAAGTGGATTATTCCCTTTAACATCACCTCCAACCTGAATGAACATATCCGCTGGGAGAAAAAGCACGAATACAACGTCGGGGTGGACTTTGCCGTGCTCCGCAGCCGGATTTCCGGCGCCGTTGACGGATATTTTAGAAATACCACCGATTTGCTGTACGAATACAACGTTCCCAGCCCGCCCAACCCGGTGGGCACCATGTGGGACAACTATGGGCAAATACACAACTACGGCGTAGAGCTTGCGCTGAACGGAACGGCCATTAAAAGTTCAACGCTCACGCTCGATTTGGGGCTCGTTGCCGCCGTTAATAAGAATAGAGTAGTACGCATATCCTCCGGCTACTCCCAAGACGCCGAAAACCCCAGCTACCTAAACACCGGCTACATCAGCTCCGGCGACGGCGAAACCGGCAGCTACGTCATGCGGTTAGAGGAGGGCAACCCTATCGGCAACTTCTACGGATGGAAGCACTACGGCATTAACGCAAGCGGAGAGTGGGTATTTGAAACGGCAAACGGCGGCTACACAACATCCCCGCAGGAAAGCGACAGGATGATACTCGGGAACGCCCAGCCGGACTTAGCCTACGGTTTCAACGCCGCGCTAAAATATAGGGAGTTTGACGCTGCGCTCAACTTTAGAGGGCAAATTGGAGGGCTGATTTTTAACGAGACGCGCTACTTCTTTGAAAATACTCGAGGCGTAGAAAACGCCCTTTTGTCGGCCGTAAAAGGCGAAGCCTCCCTGCTGACCGCGTGGAAAACGTCGGGCGAAAGCAACGCCTCCATACGCCGATTTTCCGACTTCTACTTAGAAGACGCCAGCTACCTGAAGCTGGGCGATGTTACCGTTGGCTATACGCCAAAGCTGGGCGGAGAAAGTTCGCAGTACATTCACTCGCTAAGGGTTTACTTCACGGCGCAAAACGTGCTTACGCTAACCGGCTATAGCGGCGTTGACCCCGAAGTAGCCCCCAAAAACGGCGACGGCCTGCAACCCGGCTTCGATACGCGCTCTTTTTACCCCAGACAGCGCACTTTCAACTTAGGTATTTCCTTAAAATTCTAAATAGCTATGAAACGTAATACAATACCCGCCATTTTTGCCGCCGTGTGCCTCACGGCAGGCTGGTCGTGCACAGATTTGGAGCCGGAAATCTACTCGGACATCCTGATTGACGAATACTACAAAACGCCGGAGCAGCTGGCCTCGCTCTTAGCCGACGCCTACACCCAGCTTGCAGGAGAGTACGGATACGTGTTCCGCGAAGGCTACTGGAGCATGCAGGAGTACACCTCCGACGAAGTCGTGGTGCCCACAAGGGGCACAGACTGGTTTGACAACGGCGTACCCATTGCTATGCACCAGCACACGTGGGAGGAAAATACCCGCGACGTCAACAACGGCTGGAGCTTTGCCTACGGCGGCGTGGGCAAGTGCAACAACATCTTAGACCTGATTGTCTCGCTAAAGGGCGACGACGAAAGCCTCTACGACGACGCCACCGTCAAGGGCTTAGCCGAAACAAAGGTGCTGCGCGCGTTCTACCACCTGCTGGCAATGGACTTGTACGGCAACGTTGCCATCAGCGCCAGCACTACGGATCCGGTAAAGCAAAGCACGCGCAAAGAAGTTTTTGCGTGGATTGAAAAAGAAATATTGGCCAACATCAACCGCCTTGACAGGAACGTGCGCTACGGCTCGGTAACCAAATCGGTGGCGCACGCCATGCTCGCAAAGCTCTACCTCAACGCCGAAGTTTACACGGGCACACCGCGCTGGCAGGAGACCGCCGAGCAGTGCGACTCGATTATTCTCGGAGGCTACGGCTACGAGCTGAGCGAGGACTACTTTGCCACATTCGCCAAAGCGAATACCAACAACAAGGAAATTATTTTCCCCATCGTTTTTGACGCCGTAAAAGCCGAAGGGAACATGTTTCATCTGATGACCCTGCACTACGTGCACCAAACCGTTTACGACTTCACCACCGGAACGTGGAACGGCCCCTGCACGCTGAAGTCTTTTTACGATAAGTACGACGACAACGACTTGCGAAAAAAGCAATGGTTTGTAGGAGAAATACAAAAAGACGGCAAAACCTTAACGTACTCCAACAGCGCCATGGAAAACGTTCCGGCCATTATTGTGCCGGAGGTTACCACGCTCGAAGACCCCACCGCCGCCAACACCTTTGAGGGCGCAAGGTTCGTAAAGTTTGAGGTAGAGCCGGGCATCGCCCACCACGCCAACAGCGATTTTCCCATCTACCGCTACGCCGACATCCTGCTCATGAAATCCGAGGCGCTGATGCGCCAAAACGGCGGGGCGGCAACCCCAGACGCCCTCACCGCCGCCAACCTCGTGCACATGCGAGCCAATTTAGCGCCCTACACGGCCGCCGACCTCACCTTGCCGGAGTTGCTGAACGAGCGCGGGAGGGAGTTGGCGTGGGAGGGCCACCGTCGGCAAGACCAAATTCGTTTCGGAACGTTCACCTCCGGCAGCTGGGAGTTCAAAACCGGAGGAGAAAGCGCCAACAGAGCTATCTTCCCCATTCCGCAGTGGGTAATGGACGCCAACCCGGGAGTTTATACGCAAAACGCTTGGCGGTAGCAACACGCCTACTTCCATTTTTTTCATTAACTATTAATTTCACTAAAAATCAAAAAAAATCATGAGGACAAACAAAAACTTTTTTTTAGCATTAATGGCGTTGCCATTGTTTTTTGCAGGCTGCGACAAGGACGACAACGACAACAAGCAGCCCGTTTCTGTTGTGGAAGACGGCTTTTACGTCGTCGGCGAGGCAACCGCCATTGCCGACTTGACCGCCGATGACGCCCCCAAAGCCCTGATGTCCGCCGGAATTAACGAGAACAACGAGCAGACCGTCCGCGAAGGGATGTACGAGAAGTACGTTGCCCTTGAAGGCGGCAAAACCTTTTCGCTGGTGATCAAGGAAGGCGCAAAGGAAACCAAGTACGGCGCAACGCTAACCCTGTCGGATACGCTACGAGAAGGCGAGCAGCCTGCCATTAAGGTTTACAAGGGAGCGCTGACGGAAAACGGCACGTTGCAGGTAGCTACAAGCGGGCTGTACCACATTGTGCTGGACTTGAACAAAGACGGGTCGCTCTCCGACAAGCTAATCTTGGTTGCTCCGGTGGAGTGGGGCGTGCGCGGCGCCATGAACGGCTGGAAATTTACGGCGTTTCCGGCTCCCGCGTTCAGCAAAACAGCCATGACCTACACCCTAACGGAGTCAACCGTTGAAACCGCCGGCGCGTTCAAATTTGCCTACGGCGGCGGCTGGAAAATTGAGCTGAACACAGAGGCAACGGTGAAAGCCAACACCAACTTGGGCGCAGCAAGCGCCGACGATACCAAAAAGCTGAAAGCCGGAGGAAGCGACATACCAATTGCCCGCGCCAAGTACAAAATTGAGCTGACGTGGACGCTGGAAAAAGGCGCATTGGGCAACAGCTTTAGCTACGCCGTAACGAAAACGGGAGATTTGGCCGTGCTTGACCCTGCAACTTTCACCTACAGCCTTATCGGCAACGCCATTTACGACGCTACTGCCGACACGCTAAGCAATTGGAACTATGATGCGGACTTTACGTATACAGGTAAAGAAAGTAATACGTACACGTACGAAATCGCCAATGTTAAGTTAGGAACCGGAGGGTTCAAAGTTCGCTTCGGGCATGATTGGGGTAAAAGTTTTGGCTTCACGGGGCAAGAAGGTAACGTAATTACGCTTTCTACGAGTGGCGGTGATGTTTCCCACGCGAGCACAGCTACCTACGCCAAAGCAATACTCACCTTTGACTGGGTAAATGATGCGGAAACGAACATAAAGCTGACGTTGCAGCCATAGCAGCAAGAGTAAACAAGCTTATGCTATAAGGAGAGGCTGCCTAAAAAACATTTTGGCAGGCAGCCTTTCTTTTAATGCTATCATTCCTAATCAGCTGAAACCATGCGCTACAATTTTTTACGATTTTTCCTCCTGCCGTTTTTCACCGTCCTGCTCTTTGCCTGCAACGATAAGGCAGCGACCGGCACACTGACGGCAACGGAAACTCCCTTTCCTTACAGCGACGGCGTCACCCGTATTAGCGACGACTCGCTGGCGTTTGTGCTCTTTGCCCCGGGCAAGGAGAGCGTGTACTTAGTGGGCGATTTTAACGGCTGGCAGGCGCTGGAGGAGTACAAAATGGGAAAAAGTGGAGACCGCTTCCAGCTTAAAATAGGCGGGCTATCGCCCCACAAGGAGTATGTGTGCCAATACTTAATCGACAACGAAGTGCTGGTTGCCGACCCGTATGCTCATAAAATTTCCGACCCACGGTACGATAAGGATATTTCTCCCTCCATTTACCCTAACCTCATCAGCTACCCGAGCGGAAAGGCAAACGGAATTGCTATGACCGTTTCCACCGCTCCCGAAAGCTACAGCTGGAACATTGACAGCTATACCGTAACCAACCCCGAACGCTTGGTCATATACGAAATCTTGATACGCGACTTTACCGAGCAGCGCTCCATAAAGGGCGCTCAGGAAAAATTACCCTACCTGAAAGCGCTGGGCGTGAATGCTGTTGAGCTCATGCCTTTCAACGAGTTTGAGGGTAACGACAGCTGGGGCTACAACCCCTCCTTCTACTTCGCCCCCGACAAAGCCTACGGCACAAGCAACGACTACAAGGCGTTTATTGACGAATGCCACGCCAACGGAATGGCGGTCATCATGGATATGGTGCTCAACCACAGCTACGGGCAAAGCCCAATGGTGCGAATGTACCAAAGCAGCGGGGCTGTTACCGCCGAGAACCCATGGTACAACGTAAAATCTCCCAACACGTCCTACTCCTGGGGGTACGACTTCAACCACGAAAGCCCGTACACCCAACAGCTTGTGGATAACGTTTGCGCCTACTGGATAAAGGAGTATAAGATAGACGGCTACCGATTTGACTTTACCAAAGGTTTCACCAATAAATCCGGCGACGGATGGGCGTATGATGAATCCCGCATCCGCATTCTCCAACGAATGGCCGATGAAATCCGAAAGCGCAAGGAAGACGCCATCATCATTTTTGAACATCTGGCCGACAACAGCGAAGAAAAAGCGCTGGCCGAACACGGCATCCTCCTTTGGGGAAATCTGAATCGCAACATGAACGAAGCTACCATGGGCTACGGAAACGCGCCGAACGGCAACACGCTGAAAGGCGACCTCTCGTGGGCGTCGTACAAACAACGCGGCTGGACAAAACCGAATTTGGTTGCCTACATGGAAAGTCACGACGAAGAGCGGATTATGTTCAAAAACACCGCCTACGGAAAAAAAGACACTACCGGATACGATGTAAGAAACCTCGCTACGGCTCTGAAACGCACCGAAGCCGCCGCCGTTATTTTCTTTTCCCTTCCGGGACCGAAAATGATTTGGCAATTCGGCGAATTGGGGTATGATTATCCGTTGGAAGAAAAGGGCGCCGACCGCTTGGAGAAAAAACCGATTCGTTGGAATTATTATGAAGAACCGAA
>JAISLN010000195.1 GCA_031290835.1 Prevotellaceae bacterium | reverse complement strand
ACCTACTTTGCCGCCATCAACCGCTCCGGCAGCACGCTCTACATAGCAACGCCCTACTTTGTGCCCAACGAGAGCATGCTCACCGCGCTTTGCGCCGCCGCGCTGCGCGGGGTTGACGTTCGCCTGCTCATCTCCGAGCGCTCCGACTCCAGCATCACGCAGTGGGCAAGCATGTCGTACATTGATACGCTGCTGGAGGCCGGCGTGCGCGTTTTTTTGTACTCTCGGGGCATCACCCACTCCAAGCTGCTCATGGCGGACGGCGAATTTTGCTCCGTAGGCACCGCCAACATGGACGTGCGCAGCTTTGAGCACAACTTTGAGGTAAACGCGCTGTTCTACGACCGGCCGTTTACGCAAAGGCTGGAGGAAATTTTTCTGCACGACCTTCAGTACAGCGTTGAGCTCGACCTTGATTCGTGGCAAAAGCGCCCCCTCAGGGAGCGCTTCATGGAAAACCTCTCGCGGCTGCTGGCGCCAATGCTGTGAAAAAAAATTAAGGGCTAAGGGCTAACATTCATATTATGTAAACTTTAGCCATTAAATTTTAGCTCTTAGCTCTAAAATATTATTTTTTAGCTCTAAAAGGCGATGCGGGCAGGTTTGCGGCGTTGCAGAGGTTGGCGCTGATGGGGCAGTCGGCCCAGGCATAGCGCACCTCTACCGGCAACGCTACCTGCGGCGACCATACCACCACCTCGCTACCCTCAACAGCTGCCTCCGCCTCGTAATACTTGCCGTCGGCGCCGGCAACGGTGAATCCTTTGAGCTTGCCGCCGTCTCTTGCCTTTAGGCCGTCGGCGTGCGTGAACGAAATCCTGATTCTGCTACCCTCAAGCTTGTAGCCGCTGTACAGCGGACCCGAACAGAGAATTTGCTCGCCGTAGGTGTTGGCCCTCGCCAGCAACGCCAAGCGAGCGCCCACGTCCTGCTTATTTTTTGGGTGAATATCCCTCATTTCCCCCACGTCGATGGTTACCGCCATGCCCGTGCTAGGTACGCGGAGGGTGCCGAGCTGCGCTTCGCGCAGGGCTGCCCACGAGGATACGGTCGGCTCCGAAGGCGATCCCAGAAAGCTTGCCAGCTGAACGAAGTAGAAGGGAAATTCGTAGCCCCAGTGCTTGCGCCAATCGCTGATGAGGAGGGGGAACAGCTCGCGGTACTGCTGCGCCCTGTCGGCGTTGGCTTCGCCCTGATACCAGATGGCTCCCCGAATGGTGAACGGCACAAGGGGGTGCAGCATGGCGTTGTAGAGCACGCTTGGGCGGTTGGGGTTGTCGGGCGATTGCGGTTTTGGCGGGACATTGCGCATATCCACAGCCAGCTTGTACTTCCACGCTTGCGCTAGGGATACGGGCTGCGCCTCCTCCGAGCCGGCAGGCTTGAGGTAGATGTTTGCCGCCTCTCCGTACAGCCCGCCGCCACCACCGGTATCCATCACCCGCACCGCTACTACGTTTTTTCCCGCTTTCACCAGCTTTCCGCTCACGGCGTACTTGCGGAGCCGGTTGTAGCTGCCGGTAGCGCCCACCTGCTCGCCGTTGAAGTAGGTAACGTCTTCGTCGTCTATTTGGGCGAGGCTCAGCTCAAGATCTTTCCCCTCCCAGCCGTCGGGCAGGTTGATTGTGCAGCGAAACCACACAACGCCGTCTATTCCGTCCAAACCTTCGTTTTCCCAGAGGGCGGGTAGGGTCATGCTGTCCCACCGGCTGTCGTCCAGCTCGGGGTCGGCCCACAGCGGCTTGCCGTCGCGCATCCCTCCGTCGGCTAAGGTAAACCGGCGCAGCCACTCCTCATTGGCTTTCCGGTAGTGCTCCTGCAGCTCTTCGTTAGTTTTTCCCTTTAGCGCGGCGAGGGCTTCCGCAAAGTCGGGCATGCTCTCGAGGCTTTCGGCGCTTGTCCACGCTTCGGCAACGGTTCCGCCCCACGAGGCGTTTATCAGGCCTATGGGAATGCTGTCCAAGCTTTGGTGCAGGTTTCTGCCGAAGAAGTAGGCCGTAGCCGAAAATTCCGCAACGGTTGCGGGCGAGCAGACCTGCCATCCGCCGCCCTGCACCTTCAGGTCGGGCTGCGGCTGTACGTTTGCCTGCCGCTCCACCTGTAGCAGCCGGATGTTGGGGTACTGCGCGTTGGCTATCTCCTGTTCGTAATTATTCACCTGCCCCCACCCGGCGAGGGGCATCTCCATGTTGGACTGCCCCGAGCAGAGCCAGACTTCGCCCAGCATTACGTTGCGCAGCGTCAGCGTGTCGCCGGCGGCGGCGATGGCGAGGGTGTGCGGCCCGCCGGCGGCGGGGGTTGCAATGGTTACCTTCCAGCTGCCGGCGGCGTCGGCAAGGGTGGTAGAGGGCTTCTCCGCCCACGAGGGCAGGACGCTCACGCTGGCGTTGGGCTTTGCCGTTCCCCAAACGGGAACGTCGGACTGCTGCTGCAGCACCATGTTGTCGGAAAACAGCGCAGGCAGCGCTGCTTTCACCTCCGTGTAGGCGGAGAAAAGGCATAAGCTAACGAAGCAAGAAAAAAAGAATACCCGTTTCATAGTTTTAAAGATTAAAGAGTGAATGTTGGAATAGCGTTGGGCAAAAGTAAAAATAAATATCAGTATTTAAAAGCTTCCTTTCTTTTTTCCCATCTTAAGCTCAAGCGTTCCGCCCCTCATAATATCCTCGTGGCGGATGAATATTTCCTTGTGGGGTTTGCCGTTGAGGGTAACCGACTGCACGTATATTTCGTCGGGCGAGGTGCGGTGCGCCTTCACGGCGAAAGTTTTTCCTTTGGGCAGCGTCACTACGGCTTCCTCCAGCAGGGGAGCGCCCAGAACGTACTCGCCGCCTACGGGGTTGACGGGGTAAAAGCCCATGCTGCCGAACACGTACCACGACGACATTTGCCCGCAATCTTCATTGCCGGCGTAGCCCGACGAGGTGTTGTTGTAGAGCTCGTTCATCACCTTCGACACGTAGCGCTGCGTTTTTGCCGGCGCACCGATGCAGGCGTAGAGGTAGGTTAACGTAGTGGCTTGGCTCCTTGCCGTGCGCGTACTGCCCGATGAAGCCGGAGGCGTTGCTGTTTTTTCCCTTGTTTTCAGCTTCCAGCGTAAAAAATTCGTTGAGCTTGCCCTCAAAAGCCTTTCTGCATGGCTCTGTACTCCGACGGGGAGCAGCCCATTACTTTGGAGAATAGGCGGGAGAAGTAGAACGGATCTTCGACGCCCACCTTGTAGCACAGCTGGTTTACCTTCATATCGGTAAAGTTGAGGTACTTGCAGGCTTCGCGGATTTTCAGCTGCATGTAGTACTGCTTGGGCGAAATGCCCATGCGCTGCTTGAAAATGCTGTTGAACTGCGAGGTGGAGTAGCCCGAAAACTTGACCAGCTCGGCCATGCTGACTTCCTTTTCCATGTTCTCCCGCATGTAGTGGATTACCAGATTCACCACGTCGTTTTCGTCGTTGCTGGCGCCGGTACGGCGGAACTGTTCGACGTAAAGCAGGGTGCCCAAAAAGTGGTGGAGGCAAAGCCCGGCGTAGAGCATGCTGTCGGTGGTAAAACCGCTGTCTATGGCGGAGTAGATTTCCTCAAACAGCCGGAGGCGGTCTTCTATGCGCGAGTTTTCGCTTATTTCTATGGTGTTACATTCGCTGTTGATGAGCGGCAGCGCCAGCGGCAGCGATTTTTCGCCCTTGAAGTGTATCCAGTAGATTGTCCACGGGTTGAGCTCTGCGGCGCCGTAGCTGTGCGGCGCCCCCAGCGGGACGATGAAGAACTGGTTTTCGTGCACCTTGCGCCGCCTGCCGTTGACCTCAACCCACCCCTGACCGTTGGTGCAGTAAATAAAAATGTGCTCGGCGCCGCCCTTGGG
>JAISLN010000194.1 GCA_031290835.1 Prevotellaceae bacterium | reverse complement strand
TTGATTTGGGGAGCGTGCATGTCGCTTGCCTACGTGGGTATTGCCTACTTGGTGCTGTTTACGCCGGTGCTCATTCGCTACAACGAAGCCAACGACAAGGCAAACGATAAAAATTTGCTGATACGCGCTATATTTGGAGTAATCATGCTTGCCTACGGCATTATGCGCGGCTACAGAACGTATAAATCGGCGTCGGGCAGCATAAATTTGAGGCAAAACGATGATGAATAAGATAATAATTTTTGCATGCATTTTGCTGATTTTGGGCGGCTGCAACCGGAAAAAAATTACCCGAACAGACACGCCTACAAGCGGCGTTGCCACGCTGGTGAGCGACGACTGCTACGGCAACATTACGCAGGAGGAGGTAGATGTTTTTGAGGCGCTGAACCAAAAAGCTTTTTTGCTGCCCATTTACACCAACGAAAAAGAAGCGGTGGCGCTGCTGCTGAACGACAGCGTGAGGCTGGCAATTCTGGCCAGAGATTTGACCGAGGCCGAAAAGTTGAGCATTAAAGCCCGCAACAGGCAGCTCGTTCCGCGCTCACAGAAGATTGGCGTTGACGGCATCGCCATCATTGTTCACAAGCATAACCCCGATTCGCTCATCAGCCTCGAAACGCTGCAAAAGGTGATGACGGGAAAAGTAAGCGCGTGGAAGCAGCTCAACGCCTCGTCGAAGCTGGGCGAAATTGTGGTGGTGTTCGACAACCCCACCTCAAGCACGGTGCACTTTATCAGAGATTCGGTGTGCGGGAGCGAGCCGCTGACGGGCGACCGGCTGCACGCCACGAGCAACAATCAAGCCGTGCTGGACTACGTCATAAAAAATCCCAACGCGCTTGGCATCATTGGCGTTAACTGGATTAGCAATCCGCACGATTCTACCCAGCTAAGCTTCAACAGCAAAATACGTGTGCTGGCGGTGAGCCGAACGCATCCCGCCACCCACAGCAGCAGCTACAAGCCGTACCCTGCGTACCTGTACCTGCGCAGCTACCCGCTCACGCGCGACGTGTACGCGGTGCTTACCGATTTGAGGGGAACGCTCCTATCGGGCTTTACGCACTTCGTGGCAAGCGACAGAGGGCAGCGCATTATTCTTAAATCGGGATTAGTGCCCGCCACTAAGCCTATACGAACGGTGCAAGTAAAGGAACATTTTTAGGGATGAGCGCCTATTTTTATTTTGGATTTTCTGTGTCATTAAGCTATAAATTATTATCAATCAATCAAATTCTCTACCACAATTAAAATTTTAAACAGCATGAAAAGATATCTTATTAGTTTTTGCGTCAGCGCGCTATTTGGGTCGGCAGCTTTTGCCCAAAACCTTGGTGTGGACTACTTCCTCACCGAACAATTTGATAAGGCGAAGGACATTTTTGCAAGTAAAATGGATGAAAATCCTGCGGAGTCGAGCTACTACCTCGGCGAAATTGCATACATCATGGGCGACACAGCACAGGCAAGAGCTTGGTACGAAAAAGGGTTGGCAGCCAACCCTGAATATGCGCTCAACAAGGTTGGGCTGGCAAGGTTTTTACTGAAAGCCGACCAAAAAGCCGGCATAAAAGCGCTGACGGAGATTTCAAAGGAGAAAGCGAATAAGAAAAATGTGGAAGTTTTGATAGCCATTGCAAAGGTATACTACGCCGAAGGGGTAGCTGCCATGTACGAAAAGATGCTCGCCAGTGCAGAAAAGGCTGCCAAAAATTCTCCGCTGGTGCCCATGCTGCGCGGAGATGTGCTAAAAAGCAAGGAGGATATGGGCGGCGCCGCCGGAGAGTACGAGCAAGCTATCAACCTCAACGAAAAGTACCTGCTGCCCTACATCAAGGCCGCCCAAATCTACGCCGACATTAACCCCAACTTTGCCATAGAAAAGCTGAACACCGTGCTGGAAATAGACTCCACCTATCCGCTGACAAACCGGTATCTGGCAAGGTCCTACTACAACATAGGGCACTACGCTACCTCCATTAGCATACACGAAAAATCGTTTAACATCAACACGAGCGGCATAGGCGAGCTGACCGACTACGCCGCTGCGCTGTTCTTTTCTCAGCGCTACAACGAGGCAACAGAATTGATTGACAAAGGGCTACAGAGAGATTCGCTCAACTTTGTTTTGAACAGGTTGAGAATGTACAGCGCATTGGAAACGCAAGACTACGCCACCGGCTTAACCTTAGCCGAAAAGTTTTTTTCGCTACCGCTGGGGCACAACAAGTACATCTCCCGCGACTACACCACGTATGCCGACATCTTGAGCTTCAACAAGTTGATAGATAGAGCAAAAGAGCAATACGCAAAAGCTATTGAGATGACCACCGAAAAGCTGGAGCTGTACAAAAAAATCGGCGAGCAGCTCAACAAGGCGGGCTATCCCGGAATTGGCGCCGAATACTACAACATGTTCATTGAAGCTATGGGCGGTGAGGCGGACACCAAAGACTACTACACCATGGGTACCTACCTATACCGCGCCGCCACTGCGATTGTGCGCGACGCCACGGTAGATTCTACCTACGCAGCCAATGTGGCGCACGGATATCTGGTAAAAGCCGACACTACTTTCGGCACCATTACTGCGCGTATTCCCGACAATACGCTGGGATTTCTTTACAGAGCAAGGGTAAACGCTTCGCTTGACCCTGAAACCACCAAAGGCACTGCCAAGCCGTACTACGAAGCGCTGCTCAACCTTATCATGTCGAAAGAAAATCCCACGCAAACCTACCGCAAGGAGTTGCTGGAGATTTACCAGTACCTGAGCTACTACTACTACCTACAGTTTGACAACAAGGGTAAGGATGACGATAAGGCGCAGGTTATTGCGTACAGCAATAAGATACTGGAGCTTAACCCCAACAACGCCATTGCCAAGCAGCTCATAGAAGCGCTTACGGCAGCACCCGAAGAGGGGAAGAAAAAGAAAAAGTAATTTATACGCTTGTATTTCAGCAAAATTGCAGATATATAAGTATTATTAACATTCAATAATGATTTCATAACGCATTGGTTGTTAGGTAATTTTTTATGAATGGTTTTGTTTTTACAAAAATGCGGTTTGCGCAGCTACAAAAGTTTTCTACCTTTGTATCCCGTTTTTGTAAAGCATGCGGAAATAGCTCAGTTGGTAGAGCACAACCTTGCCAAGGTTGGGGTCGCGAGTTCGAGTCTCGTTTTCCGCTCACACACGCGCGTAGAAAAACCGGCTGTTCAGCTTTTGAGCAGCCGGTTTGCTATTTATACGGCGATGGCGGAGCAAGCTGGGTGCATTTGGCTACGCCGATTTTCAATTCAAATTGTCGCGAGAGGTAATACTGGGGGATTTTTGAGGGAAAACATGCCGCCTTCCCTCTCTCTTGCATCCCGTAGGGATGCGCCTCTCGGTAGAACGACAAAAAAACCTCCCCTTTTGCATCCATGATGCAGGGAATATTTCTACCGAGAGATGCATTCCTACGGAATGCCGATTACGATGATGCGCATCTATATTTCTACCGAGAGATAATCCCGATGGGATTATTCAGAGAGCAACAATTTGAAATGCACCCAGCAAGCTTAGGGGGAAAATATTCTCCCAAAAAAATGATTAACTTTGTCGGCTGCACAAAACAAATACGCTGTATTTTTTTATTATGCTCAAAAACGCACATTTGCCGGTTTTTTTGTGGCTGCTTGGGTTAGCGGTAGCCGCGTGGCTGTGCCTCGTCACGCCCGTGGGGTGCGCGCGCATAGGTCACCCGGGCGGCGGCCCAAAGGATTCGCTGCCCCCTGTTCTGGTCAAAACGCAGCCGGTGCAGGGAGCGCTCAACTTTAAGGGCAGGCGCATATCCATCCACTTCAACGAATACGTGCAGCTAAAGGAAAGCGACAAGCACTTCCTCATGTCGCCCCCGCCCGAAAAGCGCCCATCGCTGAACATCCGCGGCAAGCGCGTGCAGGTTGACTTCAACAGCCCGCTGCGCGACAGCGCTACCTACCTGCTCGATTTCGGCAGCTCCATTGTGGACAACAACGAGGGCAACCCCTACCCTCCCTACCGCTTTTCGTTCTCCACCGGCGAATGGCTCGATACGCTATCGGTGGAAGGGCTGGCGCTCGACGCCTACACCGACCAACCGGCGAGCAACGCGCTGGTGTACCTCTACGAAAACATGGAGGACAGCGTGGTGCTAAAGCAACGCCCCGACAACGTTACGCGACCCCGCGACAAAGGGCTGTTTCTGGCAGGCAACCTGAAGTCTAAACCCTACAAAATGCTGGCAATAGCCGACGCCAACAAAAACTACAAGTACGACGTTGGGCAGGAGGCTATCGGATTTCTTGACCTCGCCATAACGCCCGTGCCGCAGCTGGATTGGCACGGGGAAGATACGCTGGAGCACCTGCACAAAATTCACGAAACAAAGCTGGTGCTGCGCATGTTTACCGAAGATTTTGCAACGCAATACCTCACCTCGTGCGAGCGCACGCAGCAGCGAGCGCTGAAGCTTACCTTCAACGCGCCGTTCCCCACCATCGACAGCCTCGCCATCGACAGCGTAGATGCGGCAACGCTAACGCCGGAGTACAGCGCAAGGCGAGATACCATCACCTACTGGTTTGCCGATACGGGGGTGCACGTGCCCGACACCATGCAGCTCCGCTTTGTGTACCTCAAAACAGATACGCTCGGACAGCTAAGCCCGTTTGCAGAAAAGCGTCAGCTGATTTTTACCCCAAAAAAGCCGGAAGATCCCGATAAGAGCAAAAAAGAAAAATCGTCGGGGTTTGGCGGGCTATTCGACCGCCTTGTGGGTAGCGAAGAAGCTGTGGACACTACTCCCAAAAAGCCTGCCCACTGGACGCTAAAGCCAAAATTCAGCACCGCCTCCGCTAGCCCGATAGACAACGCTTCGCTCAGCTTTGACGCGCTGCCGGTAGCGGTAAACCCCGATTTGGTAAAATTTGAGGAGTTGCAAGTAAATCCGCGAACAAAAGACTCGTCATACGTTGAGGTGAAATTTTCGCTGGTGCGCGATTCGCTCAACCTGCGCCGCTACAACGTTGTAGCCGAATGGAAGGAGCTGACCACCTACCGCTACATGATGCTGCCCAACGCCTTCTGGGATGTTTACGCGCAAACCAACGATACGATAAAGGGCGCTTTTACAACCGTCAACCCCGACAACATGTCGAAGCTGACGCTCAACTTTACCCAAACCGAAGGCAGCTACGTGGTGCAGCTCACCGACGCAAAGGGGCAGGCGGTAGTTCGCCGGCAGCTGCTGAACGAGGACAAAAAAATGGATTTCCTCTACCTCAACCCGGGCGCCTACTGCATTCGCGTCATAAAGGACGACAACGGCAACGGCAAGTGGGATACGGGAAATTACTTCAAGCACCTACAGCCGGAGTACGCCACCTTTTTGAAAGAAAATCCCGAAAAAACAACCTTTGAGCTGAAGCAAGGGTGGGACGTAGAGCTGAACGTGGACTTGAAAAACCTGTTCCCCGACAGGGACAGCGAAGAGCCACAGGAGAGTAACCAATCGTAGAATTGTTGAAATGTTGAACCATTGAATTGCATTTTGTTTCGCAAAATTTCCATACTGCTACCTGCGCTTCTCCTCATGGGGAGCGCGGCTTCTCGCGCCGAAATGTACGTCGGCGCACGCTACGGCGCAGGGGTAACGATGCTATACTTTATGCCGCATCAGAATGAGAAGAGAGGAATAACGCCTGCCAACGCGGCTATTGCGTTTCGCTACTGCAACAGCGAGGCGCAGGACTACGAGCGATTCATGAACTTGATGATAGAGCTGGGCTACGGTATGCGCGGCTACAGCATGGATACCCGCCCCATTGTGAGCAACGACACCTCCGCCGGAGCAAAGGTTACGCGCCGGTCGCACGTGCTGGAGCTGCCGCTGGTAATGCAGGCGCACATCCCGCTGTACAAAAACTTCAAGCTGCTGGTAACCGGCGTGGCGTACGGAGCGTACTACCTCCGAAACACGCAGGAATACGAGGTTGGCGGAAGGCAGGTGAGCGAAACGTTTTCGTACGACAACTTCAAGGGATTTGAGTACGGCGTGGGAGGCGGATTGGGCTTTGGGTTGAGCATGGGCAAAACCGATTTTGCGCTTGATGCTCGCTATACGGCAAGCATGTCGTACCTCTACAAGCCGACCGCCAATCAAACCCGATTTCTGTACGAATCAATGCCAATGCAGATAATCATCTCGTTTAGCGTAATGAGAAAAATCTTTTAGAAATTTTGAATTTTAAATTTTGAATTTTAAATTGGCGAACGCAGAAGATGGAAATTTTAAATTTTGAATTTTGAATTGGCGAACGCAGAAGATGGAAATTTTGAATTGGCGAACGCCGAAAGTTGAAACCCACAATAAATCCCGAAAACTTGAAACCCTGCACCAACTTTTGAAACCCACCGAAGTACATATAGGCGACGTTCCGCTTGGCGGCTCGCATCCTGTCCGGTTGCAGTCGATGACAACCACCAACACGCTCG
>JAISLN010000193.1 GCA_031290835.1 Prevotellaceae bacterium | reverse complement strand
GTCGTAGAGCATTTTGGTGGTTGCGGCGGTCATCATGGGAGGGCCGCACAGGTAGTACTCCACGTCTTCGGGCGCCTCGTGCTTGGAGAGGTATTGGTCGTAAATCACCCGGTGGATAAATCCGGTGGCGCCCTTCCAGCCATCTTCGGGCTGAGGCTCCGAAAGGGCAAGGGTAAACTTGAAGTTGGGGTAGCGCTTTTCTATCGCCCTAAACTGCTCTTCGTAAAACACCTCGCGCAGCGAGCGCGCCCCGTACCAGAAGGTTACCTTGCGCCCCGTTTTGAGGGTTTGGAAGAGGTTGAAAATGTGCGACCGCATGGGCGCCATGCCTGCGCCGCCGCCGATGAACATCATTTCGCTCTGCGTGTCGCGCAGGAAAAATTCGCCGTAGGGTCCCGAAATGGTAACCTTATCGCCCGGCTTGCGCGAAAAAATGTAGGAGGAGCACACGCCCGGGTTGACGTTGGCAAAGCCCTGCTCGCGGCTCCACGGCGGCGTGGCAATGCGCACGTTGAGCATGATGACGTCGCTCTCTGCCGGGTAGTTGGCCATGGAGTAGGCGCGGAACGCAGGCTCGGGGTTTTTCATCCTCAAATCCCAAATCCTCATCCTATCCCAATCCTTGCGAAACTCCGGCTCTACCTCTATGTCCGTAGAGAAATCGACCTCGCAGGCGGGGATGCTTATTTGGATGTATCCGCCCGACTTGAAGTTGAGCGTTTGCCCCTTGGGCAGCTTCACCACAAATTCCTTGATGAAGGTGGCAACGTTGCGGTTGCTCACCACCTCGCACTCCCACTTTTTTATGCCCAAAATTTCTTCGGGAATTTTCACCGCCAAATTTTCGCGCACCTTTACCTGACAGGCCAGCCGCCAGTGGCTTTGCTGCTGCCTGCGCGTAAAAAATCCCACCTCTGTGGGCAGGATGCTCCCGCCGCCGCTCACCACCTGACACCTGCACAAGCCGCACGTTCCGCCGCCGCCGCACGCGGAGGGAAGGTAAATGCCGCTGTCCGACAGCGAGGCCAGCAAGCTGAAGCCCGGCGATACCGACAGGCTGCGCTCGCCGCTGTTGACGTCAAGCGTTACCGCCCCCTGCGGGGTAAGCTTTTGCTTGGCAAACAGCAGCAGCGATACCAGCAGCAAAATGATGGCCAAAAAAACAAGGATTGCTATCGTTACTACCATTTTGGAAATTTTGAATTTTAAATTTTGAATTTTAAACCGAGCGAAGCGAGCTCATGAACACCTTGAAAAAGAAAACAAAAGTGAATAATTGCGCAAAGCGCAAATATCGTGCGCAAGCCTAAGCTCCGCAGGGACGGCACTTATCCGCAGGCTAAAGCCCGAAGTCATCAAGCTGAGAGAGAACGATTGGCTGTAGCGAACTTCGCTCCGGTTGGCTTCGCCGAGCTTCGCTTCCCCGCAGGGGAATAATATCAATAGAGAAACGGCGTTCCTCCTTCTCCCCAGCTCCACGTAGGGGATTAATAGATATTGAAGCCCTACGGGCTATTGGCAATAAAAGGGGGTATCATGTTTTTTCTATTGATATTATTTCCCTACGGGAAATCGGTAACAAGAGAGACGCCGTTTTTCTATTGATATTATTTCCCTACGGGCAACCGATGCGAAGCCAATCCGGAAATTATAACATCATACAATGATACTACCCAAAATTCTACACCCCTATACTCCTACATTCTACACTTCTACAGTCTATACTTCTACATTCTATACTTCTACATTCTACATTCTACAGCTTAATCCCCATAAATCCCATAAAAGCAATACCCATCAGCCCTGTAACGATAAAGGTAATGCCCAGCCCCCGTAGCGGCGCGGGGACGTTGGAGTAGGCCAGCTTTTCGCGGATGGCGGCTACGCCTACAATGGCCAGCAGCCAGCCTATCCCCGAGCCTAAGCCAAAGGCTGCCGCCTCGCCGAGCGTTTGGTATTCGCGCTCCTGCATGAAGAGCGAGCCTCCGAGTATGGCGCAGTTTACCGCAATGAGCGGCAAAAAGATGCCCAGCGACGAGTACAGCGCCGGCGCAAACCGCTCCACCACCATCTCCACTATCTGCACGATGGAGGCAATAACGGCAATGAAAACGATGAAGGAAAGGAAGCTCAAATCTACGCTCCCGAGATCTTTGCTTACCCACGCCAGCGCACCGCTACTTAGCACGTACCTGTTGAGCAGGTAGTTGACCGGAACGGTTATGAGCAGCATAAAAACCACCGCCAGCCCCAAGCCTGCCGAAACTTTTACGCTCTTGGAAACGGCAATGTAGGAGCACATGCCCAAGAAGTACGCAAAAATCATGTTGTCAATAAAAATTGACCTGACGAATATGTTGACTATATCTCCCATTTTTTTACCTCCTGAAGTTTACTTTTCGCGTTAGATTTCGGTTAGGTTTTTGCTGCGGCTGCGCTGTATCCAGATGATAATGCCCAGCAAGATAAGCGCCATGGGGGGTAGAATGACCAGCCCGTTATTTTCGTACACGCCGCCGTTGGCCACGTAAAAGCTGTTAGGGATAACGCGGTAGCCCCACAGCGTGCCCGACCCAAGCAGCTCGCGAAAAAAGCCTACCACCACAAGTATAATGCCGTAGCCCAATCCGTTGCCAACTCCGTCGAAGAACGCCGGCAGCGGCTTGTTGCTTAGCGCAAACGCCTCTATGCGGCCCATGACAATGCAGTTGGTAATAATCAGCCCGACGAACACCGACAGCTGCTTGCTCACGTCGTAGGCAAACGCGCGCAGGATTTGGTCAACGAGGATCACCAGCAGCGATATTACCACCAGCTGCACAATGATACGAATACGGTTGGGAATGGTGCTGCGCAGCAGCGACATGATGACGTTGGAAACGGCTACCACCGCCGTTACCGAAATTGCCATGACCACCGCCGGCTCCAGCTTTACCGTTACCGCCAGCGCAGAGCA
>JAISLN010000192.1 GCA_031290835.1 Prevotellaceae bacterium | reverse complement strand
TCAACTTTGAGGTGCGCGTTATGAGCGGCAATGTTGCCTACTTCGACGATTTTTGTTTTGCCAAAGCTGATACGGCTTTGGCGAGCATTAGCGTTTTGCCCGCAAGCCTGTCGTTTAGCGCAGCTGCCGGCAAGCGCGACTCGCTAAGCGTGCAGGTTGTGGCGGTTAATATTTCGGAAGACCTCGCTGTGAGCATTAGCGGTAGCGCCGCCAGCTATTTCGGAGCACCGGCAGCGATGCCAGGCGGCGCAGCGCAAACGCTTACCGTTACCTACTCCCCCGACCACGATGGTAGCCACTCGGCTACGCTTACCATTGCAGGGGGCGGCGTTTCGTGCGAGGTGGCGCTTAGCGGAACGGCTACGGGGGATGATGATGATGATGATGATGATGATGATGATGACGACGACGACGAGGTAGCTCCTTCAATTATCCTTACGCCAATCAGCAGCATTTGCACAGGCGCAGATACAAGCCCCTACAATGGACAAAAGGTAACCATAGCGGGTATTGTAACCGCCATTACGAGAGATGGTGGCTTTTTTGTGCAGTCCGGTAGCGGAGCGGGGAGCGGTATTTATGTGTATCGGCGGGGAAATTTGGTCCGCACGGGCGATAGCGTGCTTGTAACGGGTTGGATAGGCGAAGAGCGCAAGCGAACGGCAGTTACTGTAAACAGCGATGCTGATGTTGTAGTAGCCTTGCGGTGGAACGAGCTTCCGCCGCCAGCGGTTATTACCATCGACCAAATGGGCAAGGCGTACCACGGCGTGCTGCTCAGCATTGCCGACGTTGAGGTATCGGCGCACCCTACCGATACCCTCAAGTATATGGTTGGTCGCGATAGCAGCGCGTTGGTTGTAGCGCAAGAAATTGCGGCTACGCGACCGGCGGTGGGCGCTATTGTAAATATCATAGGAATAGGATTTTGCGACAATCTTCATCAGCTGTTGCCCCGCTCCGTGAGCGATGTAACGATTGTGAAGGATGCTCCCAAAGCTACCGCCGTGCTCACGCAGGAGGATAGCGGCATGGCAATATACCCCAACCCCGCCGACGATTTGCTGTACGTAAAATCGGAAAGCAGCGTGGCAAAAATCGAAGTATATACGCTCGCCGGTACGATGGTCTTACGGAAAGAATTTGCAGGCAGCGTAAGTATAGCTAATTTAAAATCAGGAATTTATATTGCAAAAGTGCTCTTTGCCAACGGAGCATCTCTCGCAAAAGTAATCACCAAAAAGTAGCGCTTCGTATTTTATGCTCTATAACGTTTCAGGTGGGTATCTTTATCCAAACGGATACGTATTCACCGTAGGTAATTTTTCTTTGCCCGTCAGGGCATACATATCAGTAGAAAAAGCACCGGAGAGCGGAAATTACGCCGTCAGGCGTTACATATCAATAGAAAATATGAAACCTCTATGAGGTTTATGGAAGGTGGATAATACCGTTTCTATGGATATGTATGCCCTGACGGGCAACGGTTGGCGGCAATTTTTTATCCATTACCCACCCGAAACGTTATAGAGCCGTATTTCATGCCACCTATTGCTCAACTTTGAAGTATCGCGCGTGCGGGCTTGCCAGCATAATGCCGCAAACGGAGGAGGGCGGCGACATCATGTAGGTTTCGGTGAGCGTTACGCCCGTTAGGGCGGTGGCGTTGAGTAGGGTAAATAGCGTTGCTTTTTGGCTGTGGTCGGGGTAGGAGGGGTAGCCCACCGCAGGGCGAATGCCTTGCTCTGCGGTGCTTCGCAAGCCTTCGCTGTCGTATCCCCAAATGCTCGTGCGCACCTGCGCGTGCAGGTGCTCGGTGCAGGCTTCGGCCAAGCGGTTGCAGAGCGTTTCTACCAGCAGGGCGCTGTAGTCGTCGCCTGCGGCGCGGTATTGCTGCGGAAGCGGAGATTTGGGCTTGACCGAAACCAGAAAAGCGCCGATGAAATCCTGAACGCCGGAATCTTTGGGCGCGATAAAATCGGCAAGCGAAAGGTTGGGGGTTCCGTCGTCGAGCTTTTGCAGCGTGCGCTGCATGGGCAGCACGGCAACGGGTTGCGTGCGCTGATCATTGTATACCACAATGTCGTCGCCCTCCGAGGCGGCAGGAAAAATGCCCACAACCGCCTGTATTGAGAGCAATTGCTCTTTGTCCATTCGGCTTAGCATTCGGTTGGCGTCGTTGACCAGCTGGCTGGCGGCGGCGCCTTTTTCGGGGTGCTGCAAAACGTCGGGGTAGCGCCCTTTAATATCCCAGGCGTACAAAAACATTGGCCAGTCGATGTACGGCACGAGCGCAGCCAATGCCACATCGCGCTGCACGGTGATACCAAGGGTGCGGGGCGTGGTAATTTTTTCGTTGCTCCAGTCAATCTTCAGCTTGTTGGCGCGCGCTTCGGCGAGGCTCACAAATTTCTTTTTCCGGTTGGCCTCCTCGTGCAGCTTGCGCAGCTCGCGGTAGCGCTCCGCCTGCCGCTGCACCGTTGCCTCGCGGAGGTTGGCCTGCGTAAGGTTGCGCACCGCTGAGGCCGCCCGAGAGGCGTCTTTGACGTACGAAACGCCGTTGGGGTACTGCACGTCCAGCTTCACCGCCGTGTGCAGCTCGCTGGTGGTGGCGCCCCCCACCATCAGCGGAATGCGGATGTTGCGCTGGTGCATTTCGTGCGCAATGTGCTCCATCTCCTCCAGCGACGGCGTTATCAGCCCGCTCAGCCCAACAATGTCCACCTTGTTGGCAAGCGCCATCTCTATAATTTTCTCCGACGGTACCATCACCCCGAGGTCTATAATCTCAAAGCCGTTGCAGGCGAGCACTACGCTCACAATGTTTTTGCCAATGTCGTGCACGTCGCCCTTTACGGTAGCCAGCAGCACTTTGGTGGGCGCGGGTTGCAGCGGTTCGCCGGCGGGCTGCCTGCCGTCTGCGCTTGCCGCTGCGCGGCCGGCTTCTATGTAGGGTTGCAGCGACGCAACCGCTTTTTTCATCACGCGGGCGCTCTTTATCACCTGCGGCAAAAACATTTTTCCGCTGCCAAACAAGTCGCCCACGGCGCCCATGGCCGCCATGAGCGGTTGCTCTATAACCTCCAGCGGCGTATATTTTCCCAGCGCTTCGGCAATATCTTCGTCCAAGAAATCCACCATTCCCTTTACCAGCGCGTACTTCAGGCGTTCCTCCACGCTTGTTTGCCGCCATGCCAGCTCCTGCGCCGCCGTTTTTTCGCCTTGCTGCGCTTCGCGGTGCTCTTCGGCGTAGGCAATCAGCCGCTCGGTAGCGTCGGGGCGGCGGTTGAGCACCACGTCCTCCGTCAGCTCCAGCAGGCGAGGCTCAACGGCGCTGTACACCTGCAGCTGCCCGGCGTTGACGATGCCCATGTCCAGGCCCGCTTCAATGGCGTGGTACAGAAAAACGGAGTGCATGGCTTCGCGCACGGCGTCGCTGCCGCGAAACGAAAACGAAAGGTTGCTCACGCCGCCGCTGATGCTGGCGTGCGGAAGATTGGCCTTTATCCACCGGCAGGCGTTGATGAAGCTCACGGCGTAGCCGTTGTGCTCGGCAATGCCGGTGCCAACCGCCAGAACGTTGGGGTCGAAGATGATATCCTGCGGCGGAAAGCCGATTTTTTGCGTCAGCAGCCGGTAGCTGCGCTCGGCAACGGCAATCTTGCGCTCGAAGCTGTCGGCTTGACCCTGTTCGTCAAACAGCATGACCACCGCGGCCGCGCCGTACCGGCGGATGAGCTGCGCCTTGCGCAAAAACTCATCCTCGCCCTCCTTGAGGCTGATGGAGTTGACGATAGATTTGCCCTGAGCGCACTTCAGCCCGGCCTCCACCACCTCAAACTTTGAGGAGTCTATCATCACCGGCACCCTTGCTATTTCCGGCTCGGAGGCTATCAGGTTCAGGAACTTCACCATTGCCGAAGGGGCGTCGAGCATGGCGTCGTCCATGCAAACGTCGATGATTTGCGCCCCGTTTTCCACCTGACGCCGCGCAATGGAGATGGCCTCCTCGTAGCTGTTTTCGCGTATCAGCCGCGCAAATTTTTTGGAGCCTGCCACGTTGGTGCGCTCGCCGATGTTCACAAAGTTGCTCTCCTTGCCCACCTTCAGCGTTTCCAGCCCGCACAGCGTCAGCGTGCTGTCGTCCTGTTGCGGCGCGGCGGGTGCCGGGCGAGGCGTGTAGTTGGGCGCTCGCTGCGCCAGCAGCGCAATGTGCTCCGGCGTTGTGCCGCAGCATCCGCCCACAATGTTCACCCAGCCCTGCGCCATGTAGCCCTCCACGATGTCTGCCATTTCCTCCTTCGTTTGGTCGTACTGCCCCAGCTGGTTGGGCAGCCCGGCGTTGGGGTGTACGCTCACCATGCAGCGGGCGGTGTGCGCCAGCTCCTCCACAAACGGGCGCAGCTGTTCCGCTCCAAGCGCACAGTTGAGCCCCATGCTCAGCAGGTTGGCGTGCGCTATGGAGCACGCAAAGGCGCCCAGCGTTTGCCCGGACAGCAGGCGGCCGCTGGCGTCGGTGATGGTGCCCGATACCATGACGGGAATGGCGCGGCCGCCGTTTTGTGCGTACGCTTCGGCGGCGTATAGGCCTGCCTTTACGTTGAGCGTGTCAAACACCGTTTCAAACAGGAGAACATCCACGCCGCCCTCGTCCAGCGCACCTATTTGCTCGGTGTAGGCCGCCACCAGCTCGTCGAAGGTAACGGTGCGCAGGGCGGGGTTGTTCACGTCCGGCGACATGGAGGCGCTGCGGTTGGTGGGGCCTATGGAGCCGGCTACAAAGCGGGGCTTGGAGGGATTTTTGGCGGTGTACTCGTCGGCCGCCGCGCGGGCTATGCCGGCGGCGGCGCGGTTCATGGCGCACACCTGACCCTGCATGCCGTAGTCTGCCATGGAGATAGCGTTGGCGCTGAACGAGTTGGTGGAGATAATATCCGCGCCCGCGGCCAGATACTGCTCGTGCACAGAGCGTATAATTTGGGGTTGCGTGAGGCACAGCAAGTCGTTGTTGCCTTTTTGGTTGTGCGGGCAGCTTTTGAGCCGCGCCCCGCGAAAATCCTCCTCGCTCAGGCGGTAGCGCTGAATGAGGCTGCCCATGGCGCCGTCCAGCACCAAAATTCGTTGCGCCAAAGCCGCCTGTAGTGTGTTTTGCATAGTCAAAAAAAGAGGAAAAATGAGGAATTAAAACTGCATAAGGGAAAATCAAAGCTACAAAAGTAGGAAAAAACGGGGGCATTTCAAATTGTCGCTCCCCGAATAATCACATCGGGATTATAGCTCGGTAGAAATATGGATGCTCATCAAAAAATCAGCGAAAAAATTACGCAGCTTTGCACACCCTGCCTTACGGGCAGGATTTTCATAGCCGCAGGTCAGCGACCCAATGTCATCAAGTTAAGAAAAATTCCGGCTAACCTCCTCATTTTCTTTGCATCCCGCCTTCGCTCTACCAAGAGATTCATCCCTCCGGGATTCGGCAAACGCCGTTTTTCTATTGATATTGTTGTCCTACGGGCAATCGAAGCCAATCCGGAAAAATATAGCATCATACGCTGTAATTCTGTAAATTAAATTCTTATTCTGTAAATTCTGTTCATTCTGTAATTCTGTAAATTATATTCTGTAATTCTGTAAATTATATTCTGTAATTCTGTAAATTATATTCTTCATTCTGTAAATTTTTTCTGTAAATTTTTTGCTTGTTGAATTTTTTTTTACCTTTGCACCCTATTTTCTTTCTACGACTACATGCCAACGACCTGCAACAACATACAAGCGGGCACGAATTTTTCCGCGTTTCTCTTACGCTCTACGCAACCGTTACGCTCCACGCAGCCGTCATTCCGGGCGCAGCGAGGAATCTCCTCGCACACCACCGCGACGACGACGACGACGACGACGACGACGACGTATGGCAAAGCGTATGGCATTATGCGAGGAGATTCCTCGGCTCCGCTCGGAATGACGGCAGGGATTCACACACACACACACACACACACACACACACACACACACACACACACACACACACACACACACACACACACACACACACACACACACACACACA
>JAISLN010000191.1 GCA_031290835.1 Prevotellaceae bacterium | reverse complement strand
TGTAAATTCTGTAATTCTGTAAATTGATTTCTGTAAATCCTGTAAATTCTGTAATTCTGTAAATTGATTTCTGTAAATCCTGTAAATTCTGTAATTCTGTAAATTGATTTTCTGTAAATCCTGTAAATTCTGTAATTCTGTAAATTGATTTTCTGTAAATCCTGTAAATTCTGTAATTCTGTAAATTGATTTCTGTAAATTAATCCCCTGCTATGAAAGAAGAAAAGCACCTGAAGGTAAGCGCCATAAAAAACGGCACGGTGATAGACCACATCCCGGCGGGCAACCTTTTTAAGGTGGTGGAGATTCTGGCGCTCAACCGCTGCAAAAGCCAGCTGACGCTGGGCAACAACCTTGAGAGCAAGCTCCTCGGCGCAAAGGCTATCATAAAAGTAGCCAACCGATTTTTTGCCGACGACGAAATGAACCGCATTGCGCTGGTAGCGCCGCAGGCAAAGTTCAACATCATCGAAGACTACGAGGTGATGGAAAAGCGCACGGTGGAGCTCCCCGATACCATTGTGGGCATTGCCAAGTGCATGAACCCCATGTGCGTTACCAACCACCAGCCAATCACCACCAAGTTCAGCGTCGTTTCAAAAAAGGACGTGCTGCTGCAATGCTGCTACTGCGACAAAATAACGGACCAGGAGCATCTGGTCATCATCAAAAACGGGTAACGCCCGTAACGCAGGCATGTCTGCCGACTGTAACCGCGGATGAAGCCTACATGCAGGCGACGTTCGGCCATAAAAAATTTGCTTAAAGAATAAAAAAATGAAAATAAAGTATTTAAAAAACATTGCGCTGGCCGCGCTGGGAATGATGACCTTTGGAAATACACTTGCGCAGCCCGCCAAATCGCTTTACGATTTTAGAATAGAAACGCTCGACGGCCAGCTATTTGACCTCAAAGCGCTGCGCGGCAAAAAGGTGATGCTGGTAAACACCGCCTCCAAGTGCGGCTACACCGACCAGTACGCCAACCTGCAAAGCCTCTACGAGCGCTACAACATCCACGGCTTTGAAATAGTAGGCTTCCCCTCCAACAGCTTCAAAAATCAGGAGCCGGGATCCAACGAAGAAATAGCCAACTTTTGCAGCACAAGCTACGGCGTAACGTTCACCATGTCAACCAAAATAGACGTGGCGGGCGACGACCAGCACCCGCTCTACCGCTGGCTCACCACCAAGAGCGAAAACGGCGTGATGGACAGCGAGGTAAAGTGGAATTTTCAAAAATACCTGATAGACGAAAACGGCAAGCTGGTGGGCGTAGCCTACTCAAAGGAAAAACCCGACAGCGACCGTATCGTAGAGTGGATAAAGTCCGGAGAGCTGCCAAAAAAGTAGCCGAAAGCGGCCATCCCCTCTCCGTGTAAATCCGCCAAATCCGTGCCATCTGTGCGCAAAAAAATATCCGTATGCTTTTGAGGGTCGTATTTGCGCAACCGCAGGTCGCTGACCTGCGGAGAGGTGGTAAAAAAGGCCGCTACACCGCTATATCCGCTCTTATTGCCGGGTAGGGGTCGTAGTGGTTGAGCGTAAAATCGTCGTACTGGAAGTCGAAGATGGATTTTACGGCGGGATTTATTTCCATGGTTGGCAGCGCCAGCGGGTCGCGCTGCAGCTGCGTTTTGACCTGCTTCAGGTGGTTGAGGTAAATGTGCGCGTCGCCCAGCGTGTGGATAAATTCGCCGGGCTGCAGGCTGCACACCTGCGCCATCATCATGGTGAAAAGGGCGTAGGAGGCTATGTTGAACGGTACGCCCAGAAACGTGTCGGCGCTGCGCTGGTAGAGCTGGCACGAGAGCCTGCCGTTGGCCACGTAAAGCTGAAACAGGGCGTGGCATGGCGGCAGCGCCATAGCGTCGATTTCGGCAACGTTCCATGCGCTTACGATATGCCGCCGCGAGTGGGGGGTTTCCTTTAGCGACTTCACCACCTGCGCAATCTGGTCAACGTGCCCGCCGTTGAGGGTTGGCCAGCTGCGCCACTGGTAGCCGTACACGTGCCCCAGCTCGCCGTTGGCGTCGGCCCACTCATCCCAGATGGTTACGCTGTTGTCGCGCAGGTATTTGATGTTGGTATCGCCCCGCAAAAACCACAGCAGCTCGTAAATGATGGAGCGTATGTGCACCTTTTTGGTGGTGAGCAGCGGGAAGCCTTTTTGCAGGTCAAAGCGCATTTGATAGCCAAACACGCTAAGCGTTCCCGTGCCTGTGCGGTCGGGTTTTTGCACGCCGTGGGCTAGGATATGTTGCAGCAGGTCGAGGTATGGTTTCATCTCGTTTGTGTAAAATCAAAGCTGGCGGGGGCTAAAAAAGCCCGTTTATAATGGCGTCCACCTTGCTTATCACTTCGCCCAGGTCCTTTGGGTTGTCGGAAAAGTTCATTTCGTCAACATCAACCACCAGCTTGGGGTGCTGGTATGCCTGTATAAAATTTTCGTAGAAGCCGTTCAGGTTTTTGAGGTAATCTAGGCGTATTCCCACTTCGTATTCGCGCCCGCGCCGCTGGATTTGGCGCACCAGCGTGGGCACCGAGGCGCGTATGTAGATGAGCAAATCGGGGGGGGCAATGAGCGAATTCATCAGCTCAAAAAGTTCTACGTAGGTGGTGTAGTCGTCGTCCGACATGAGCTGCATGGCGTGGAGGTTGGCGGCAAAGATGTAGGCGTCTTCAAATATGGTGCGGTCTTGTACAATGCTGTCCTTGCTCTTTTGTATTTCCACAATTTGCTTAAAGCGCCTGCCCAGAAAGTACACCTGCAGGTGAAACGCCCAGCGCTGCATGTTGGAGTAAAAATCGTACAGGTAGGGATTGTCTTCAGTAACCTCGTACTGCACTTTCCACCCGTAGTGCTTTGCCAAAAGTCCGGCCAGCGTTGTTTTGCCGCTGCCGATGTTTCCTGCTATTGCGACGTGCATAGTAACAAAAATTAAATGTTCAGTGTAACCACATATAAGGCTGTGCCGAGAGCCGGCGCGCTAACTTTTTTCTCCAACAAACTTTTCGGCTTCGTTTTTGAACATCACGTTGAACGTGGTAAGGCTCCCGTAGATGCGGGTAATATACTGCTCCATTTCCACCTTTTCTTCGTCGGTGAGCTTGTTGTGCGCGTTGATTTTTTGCTCCAGCACGCGCAGGCGATCGCGCAGCATCACAATTTTGTGGAAGAATGTTTCCAGCGGGATTTCCTTTTCCTTTAGCTCGGGGTCGCCGGGGTAGAGCACCATGCGCCCTCCGTTCCAGCGGCTGCCCAGCTCCACTTTTTGCGAAATGTCGCTAAAGCGGTTCAGGATTTTCACGAGGCTTTTTTCTATTTTTTCGTAGGTGGCCACGTCCGACGGCGTTTCGACCGCCTCCACCACCTTGAGCTTGTCGTAGTCGCGATTAATAATTTTGGCGCCGTTTTCCCAAAACGTTATTTCGTAGGCGTCGGAGCGTACCTGTACTACTACTCCTTTGCCAAATTGAGGATGCTCTACCCGAGAGCCGATACCTAATACTTCCATTTTTGCAGTCGAGAATGAGGGATGATAAGTTGAATGGCGCCGGCTACTTGATAATTTCGCTGCGAATTTTTTCGATTACGCTGTGTATTTGCCGCGCTTTGGGCAAATCTACCGTTTTGTCCACGCTGCTGTATTCGGCAATAACGGGGTCGAGCAACGTCAGCAGGGCGGCAATTTCCGGCGCATCTGCGTTTTTTTCGATAATCTCCGTGAGCGTTTCGAGCGATTTCTTTTGGTTGGCTACAATTTGCAGCAAGTCGGTGGGGTTGCTGCTGGTGGTAGTGGTGTAGGTGGCGATGTACAGCCCTTCTATCCACATGCCGGTAAGCACCTGTATGGAGGTGTTGTCTTTGCCGTTGTTCACCAAAAACGAGTAGGTTTCGCTGAACGAGCGCGAAATAATGCTGATGAGCGAATCCTTGTTTTCGATGTTGTTCTCCACCTCCTGCGCTAAGGCTGCGTTGAAGTTGGCGGATACGTGGAGTTCGTCCGAAAGTTTTTTCAACACTTTCAGGTAATCCATCGTTTCCTGCTTTAGGTTGTAGGTGGTTACGTAGGCGAGGTCGGCGCTGTAGATGCCTAGGTTAACGGCCTTTTCCGCTTCGGTGAGGTAGCTTTCGACCTTGCTTGTGGGGTTGGTAATTTCGATGATGTAGGCGGCTCCCGTTCGGTTGACGAGGTTGACCACCTCGTAGGCGGTGGGAATGGGGTATTGTATAATATCTTCGGCTGACTGCTCGGTGGAGAGCTGAATTTTTTTGCTCGGGCGGTTTCCGCACGCTGCGGCTACCGCTACGCCGACAACCAGCGCTATAACCTTAATGGACAAATGGTCGAATTTCATAATTACAAGTATTTTTTAGTATTATGTTTGGTAGTAGTGTAGCTTATGTGGCTGAATAAAATTCGGTTGGTAAGTGGTTGATTTTTTGCTCCTCAACAAGGACTTGAACCTTGGACCCCATGATTAACAGTCATGTGCTCTAACCAACTGAGCTATTGAGGAGTGTGTGTTTTACCATGAAAAATTTACGCGACAAAGATAGGGTAGTTTTTTGGATTATGCAATACCTCGCACAATTTTTTGCGAAAAATATGAATTTGCGCGGGGAGGGGCAGCATTATTTTTGCGTTTGTGCATATTTCTTTCGATAAAAAAGTGTAAATTTGCAGGCTCAAAAAGTGGTATTGTCCGCTTACGTCCGCTGCATGAGGCAGCTAAGCGGCGAATATCAGGACGTTATCGTTGAATCTAAAATCATTATCATTAAAAACCCAAAGCAATGCAAGGAAAAGGAATAGTTAGATTTTTGGCAATTGTGCTCGGATTAGTATGCCTATTCGAGCTGTCGTTTACGCTTGTAACCTACCGCATAGGCAAAAAGGCGGAGGCCTACGCTACCGACGAAAACGGAAACTTTAGCGCCGCCAGAGAGGCCGCTTACCTCGACTCCATGTCGGCCGAAGTGGTGTACAACATTGGCGTGGCAAAGTTTACCTACAAGGAGTGCAAGGAGAAAGAGATAAACCTCGGGCTTGACCTCAAGGGCGGCATGAACGTGATGCTGGAAATATCCGTCCCGGATATTATTCGCGCCATGTCGGGCAACAGCAGCGACGAAACTTTCAGCAAGGCGATGGCGCTGGCAAAGAGCAACCAGGTGACGGGCGAGGATGATTTTGTGGGGCTTTTTGCGCAGGCGTTCAAGGAGGTTGCCCCTAGCGATAAGCTGAGCCGCATATTCGGCACCTACGAGCTGCGCGGCAAAATCAACGCCAACACCAGCGACGACGAAGTGATAAAAATTATTCGCAGCCAAACGGAGGCGGCCATGTCCAACTCCTTCAACGTGCTGCGCAGCCGCATCGACCGCTTTGGCGTAACGCAGCCCAACCTGCAGCGGCTGGGCAACAGCGGGCGTATCCTGGTGGAGCTGCCCGGCGTAAAAGACGTTGACCGCGTGCGCAAGCTGCTGCAAGGTACGGCGAACCTTGAGTTCTGGGAAACGTACGAAAACTCCGAACTCCTCACGGCGCTTAACGAGGCAAACAAAAAAATCAAAGAATACGTAGAAGCGCAGCAAACGCTCGCCGACAGCAGCGCTGCGGAAGCAGCGGCAGCTCCCGGCGAGGCTAACGCCGAAAGCAAGGACGACGCCGTGAGCGATTTGCTTTCGCAAATGGAGGAAAAAACCGACACCTCCGCCACCTCCACTTCCGCTCAGGAAGTTGATTTTGCTAAAAACAACCCGCTGTTCTACATCCTTTCGCCCTCGCTCGACGAGCGAGGCGCAGCGGCGCCGGGTGCGCGCGTGGGCATTGCGCACTACCGCGACACAAGCAAAATACGCCGCTGGCTGGAGCTCATTCAGGTGCGCTCGCTCTTTCCGCGCGACGTGCGCTTTATGTGGTCTATCAAGCCCATCGACAAGGGCGGCACCTACTACGAGCTGGTTGCCATCAAAGCCAACACGCGCGACGGCAACGCGCCGCTCGACGGCGGCGTGGTGGTGAGCGCCCAAAAAGGATTTGAGGGCAGCAGCGCCTACGCCCACGTGTCGATGTCCATGAACTCTGAGGGCGCCAAAATCTGGGCGCGCCTCACCGCCGACAACATCGGCAAGTGCATCGCCATTGTGCTCGACGGGTACGTTTACTCCTACCCCCGCGTGAACGGCGAAATAAAGGGCGGCAGCTCCCAAATTACGGGTAACTTTTCGCCGGAAGAAGCCGACGACTTGGCCAACGTGCTCGAATCGGGCAAGCTGCCTACCCCGGCGCGCATCATTCAGGAGGCGGTGGTAGGGCCATCGCTCGGGCAGGAGTCCATCAACGCGGGCTTGTCGTCGTTTGTGATAGCGTTTATCATGGTGCTTGCCTACATGGTGCTGTTCTACAACACCGGCGGGTGGGTGGCCAATATTGCGCTCCTAGCCAACGTATTCCTGCTGTTTGGCGTGCTTTCCTCGCTCCGCGCCGTGCTCACGCTGCCCGGCATTGCGGGCATTGTGCTCACCATGGGTATGGCCATCGACGCCAACGTGATTATCTACGAGCGCATCAAGGAGGAGCTGCGAGCGGGCAAGGGGCTGCGGCTGGCGGTTGCCGACGGCTACAAAAATGCCTACTCCGCCATCATCGACGGCAACGTTACCACCATCATTACGGGTATCATGCTGTTCCTGTTCGGGTCGGGACCCGTACAGGGCTTTGCAACTACCCTCATCATCGGTATTCTCACCTCCATGTTCAGCGCCATCTTCATATCGCGGCTCATCTTTTTGGCGCTTTTGGACAGAAACAAGGATATAAAGTTCGACAACAGATTTTCGCGCAACTTTCTCCAAAACTTGCACATCGACTTTATCAGCATTCGCAAGTACGGCTACGCTATTTCCCTGATTTTGGTTGTGCTTGGCTTCGCATCGCTGGGCATTCGCGGGTTGAGCTACGGCGTTGACTTTGCCGGCGGACGTACCTACGTGGTGCGCTTTGACCAAAAGATTGCGTCCGACGAGGCGCGGAGCGCAGTGCGCGAGCAGATTGAGAGCACCAAAGGCGCGTCGGTGGAGGTGAAAACCTACGGCCCGGCAGGCACGCAGCTCAAGATTACGACCGACTACCTCATTGCCGACCAGTCGGCAACGGCGGACAGCTTGGTGGAGGTGATGCTCTACAACGCGCTGGGGCAGCTCTACGCAGCGCCCATCACCTACGCCGAATTTATCTCCACGCTCGAAAATCCCAACGGCATCATCAGCTCCGAAAAGGTAGGCCCCACCGTAGCCGACGACATCAAGCGCGACGCCGTTATTGCCGTTGTTCTGGCGGTGATAGCCATGTTTATTTACATTGCCATTCGCTTCCGAAAGTGGCAGTGGGGCATGGGCGCTGCGGTGTCGCAGGCGCACGACGCCGCTATGGTCATCTTCCTGTTCTCCGCCATATCGGGCATCGTGCCGTTCACCATGGACATAGACCAGTCGTTCATTGCGGCGCTGCTTACCATTATCGGCTACTCCATCAACGATACGGTGATTATTTTTGACCGTATTCGCGAAAACGTTTCCAACCATCCAAAGATAGACCTGCGCCTGAACATCAATAGCGCCATTAACTCGTGCATGGCGCGTACCTTCAACACGTCGTTCTCTACCATAGTGGTGCTGCTCATGATATTTTTGTTTGGCGGCGAATCTATTCAGGGTTTTGCCTTTGCGCTGCTGGTGGGCGTGGTGTTCGGTACCTACTCGTCGATGTTCATTGCGGCGCCGCTGGCTTACGAGGTGCTGAAGAACAAGCAAGCGATAAAGTAAGGAAATTGGGGACATGGCTGCTTAAATCCGTACCTTTGCAGCTCATCAACAGCAAAAAAAACACACACAGCAATGAAAGCATTATTAGCAACCGAAAAACCTTTTGCCAAAGCTGCCGTTGAGGGCATCCGACAAATTTTTGAGGCGGCGGGCGTCGAAACCGTGCTGCTCGAAAAGTACAGCGGCGCAGGCGAGCTCATCGCCGCCGTTGCCGACGCTGACGCGCTGATTGTGCGCAGCGACAAGGTTACCAAAGAGGTGGTGGACGCCGCCAAAAACCTGAAAATAGTGGTGCGCGCCGGCGCGGGGTACGACAACCTCGACCTGACGGCGTGCTCGGCCAAAAATATTGTGGCCATGAACACGCCCGGCCAAAACTCCAACGCCGTGGCCGAGCTGGCGCTGGGCATGATGGTATTCATGGCGCGCAACTCGTTCGCGCCCGGCGTCGGCGCCGAGCTAAAGGGCAAAAAGGCGGGTATTCACGCCTACGGCAACGTTGGCCGGCTGGTGGCAAAGCTGGCGCAGGGCTTCGGGATGGAGGTGTACGCCTTTGACCCCTTTGTGGGCAAGGAGGTAATGGAGAAGGACGGCGTAAAGGCGGCGAGCACCGTTGAAGAGCTGTACGGCACGTGCCACTACGTGTCGCTCCACATTCCGGCTACGGAGCAAACCAAAAAATCCATCGGCTACCGGCTGCTCTCCGCCATGCCCAAGGGCGGATGCCTTGTGAACACCGCCCGCAAGGAGGTTATCCACGAGGAGGAGCTGGCCAAAGCCCTGGAGGAGCGCCCCGACCTGAAGTACATCACCGACGTTGCCGCCGATTCGCAGGCTGCGCTAAGCGCAAAGTTCGGCGCGCGCGTGTTTGCCACGCCAAAAAAGATGGGCGCCGAAACCGCCGAAGCCAACATCAACGCCGGACTTGCCGCCGCAAACCAAATCGTTGCCTTCTTCAAATCGGGCGATAGGCGGTTTCAGGTGAACTGACGGTAGCGTCATGCCATATATGTAGCCAACATATATGGCGCCACCAACAAATTTGCAGCACCATAATGGGTAAAAATATTGACAAGCCTATCCGGCGATGCGCCTTTGGGTTGCTGGCTGCGGTGATGCTAATACTCGCCGCAGCCACCGGCGTGGAGAAAATCTTCGGCGGCAGCGCTGCCCGCGAGCATATTTACGGCGCGTGGTGGATGGTGGGGCTTTGGGCTGCGCTGAGCGCGGCGGCTTTTTGCTACCTCTTTCGGCGCAGGCTGTACCGCAACCCTCCCGCCTTTTTGCTGCACTGCGCCTTTGGGCTTATCCTCGCCGGAGCGCTCACCACCTTTCTTACGGGAGAGCGCGGCTACCTGCACCTTCGTCAGGGCGAAACGGTGCGCGCGTACCTGCTGGAGGAGGATGAGCGCCGGCAACCGCTTCCCTTTGACGTTAAGCTGGTGCTGTTTGACGTGGAGTACCACGCCGGCACGGGCGAGCCTGCCGACTTTATCAGCTTCCTGAAGGTGGACGGGGAAATGTGCAGGGCGTCGATGAACAAAATCTACCGGCACCGCGGCTTTCGCCTCTACCAGATAGGCTACGACCCCGACGAGATGGGCAGCACGCTTCTCGTCAGCCACGACCCGTGGGGGATTGGCGTTACCTACTCCGGCTACCTGCTGCTGGGGGCGGCCATGCTGTGGCTGCTGCTGCGCCGCGTGGGGTGGCGGGGAACGCTCTACCTCGCCCTTGCGGTGGCGGC
>JAISLN010000190.1 GCA_031290835.1 Prevotellaceae bacterium | reverse complement strand
CGGGGCGAACGTTGCCCACCGCAAACCCCGTAGCGTAAACGCTTTCGGGAAATGCAGCGCCCCGACCGCTGCTGCTAAGCCAGCGCGGCGCTTGACCCCAAAAAAGAAGCGGAAGAAGTGCGAAAAAAAAGGTAGTAAATACTCGCTTGTGCATGTTGTTTTTTTGGATTAGGAAAATTATGGCAAAGGTAAAGAATAACTTTTTACAGCGCTACGTTCATCCTGTTGTTATATTGTATATGTGCTTAAAATTATGACAAGTTAATAGTTTGTTTTATTTCAGTTGTGGTGGTATTGGAATGGAAGAGCATCATTTCAGAATGGACGCTATGCCTTAAAAGCGTTAATCGAAAAGGTTATAGGAAAGATGCGGTAAAAAAAATTGTTGCAGAAATCCGTTATATCGCGTACAGAATCAACACCTCATAAACCTACGCAGCGGTTTCACCTGCGGCGCCTTTTGTCATAGCATTTCGCTATCTTTGCCAAAAATTTCACATCTCATGCTATGCAAAAAGTTATTGCTACCGAAAAAATTCCGATTAAGCTGTGGCTCAACGAGCCGGAGGCAGGCTCGCTGGAGCAAGCGTATAATCTGGCAAACCTGCCGTTTGCCTTCAGCCACGTGTGCCTGATGCCCGATACGCATCAGGGCTACGGAATGCCCATCGGCGGCGTGCTGGCTACCGATAACGTGATTATCCCCAACGCGGTTGGCGTGGATATTGGCTGCGGTATGTGCGCCGTGAAAACCAACGTCCGCACGGATAGCATTGAGCGGAAGCAGCTCACCGACGTCATGCACGGCATACGCGAGCTTATCCCGCTGGGCTTTGACCACCACAGGGAGCGTCAGGACGAAAGCCTAATGCCGCAGGGCTTCAGCATAGACGATTTGGTGGTGGTGAAGCGCCAATATCTTGCGGCGCTCAAGCAAATAGGTACGCTGGGCGGCGGCAACCACTTCATTGAGCTGCAAAAGTGCAGCGATGGCTACCTGTGGCTGATGATACACTCCGGCAGCCGCAACTTTGGGCTGCAAGTGGCGGAGCACTACAACAAGCTTGCCAAAAAGCTGAACGAGGCCTACTTTTCGTCCGTCAACCCCAAGGCCGACCTCGCCTTTCTTCCGTTCAGCACCGACGAGGCGCACAAGTACTACCGTGAGATGCAGTACTGCACCCTGTTTGCCTTTGCCAACCGCAAGGTGATGATGGAGCGCCTGCAAAGCGTTGTTTCGGCAGTGTTTTCCGGCGTAACCTTTGAGCCGCTTATCAACATTGCGCACAACTACGCCGCGTGGGAGGAGCACTACGGTAAGAAGGTGCTGGTGCACCGCAAGGGAGCCACCTCCGCCAAAGCCGGTGAAATAGGCATTATTCCGGGATCTCAGGGAACCAAGTCCTACATTGTAGAAGGCTTGGGCAATCCCGAAAGCTTTATGAGCTGTTCGCACGGCGCGGGGCGCACGATGAGCCGCTCGGCTGCCGTCAAAAACCTGATATTGGAGGAGGAACAGCGCAGGCTGGATGAGCAGGGCATCATCCACTCCATTCGCGGAAAATCCGACTTGGAGGAGGCCGCCTCTGCCTACAAAGACATTGCGCAGGTAATGGCTTTTCAGGCGGATTTGGTGAAAATTAAGGTGGAGCTAAGCCCGCTGGCAGTAGTTAAGGGATAAACAGGGATAAAATGAAGCCGGCAATCGTTATCGGGGATGTGCACGGATTGGCGTACCGGAATGGAGATTGTAGCCAATCATCCCGGCTGCCGCTGCCTGTTTTTGGGCGATTACCTGTTCAACAGGCATTACCTGAAAATTTGATTTTCTCTCGCGCTTACTAAAAACAGCGGAGCGTACAGTTAAAGCTTTATATTCAAAAATTTCCCCCTCTCCCACAGGGTAGGGTGTTCAGAACCGCAGGTCGTTGACCTGTAGTTATGAAAATGCTGCCCTTTCAGGGCAAGGCGCTATCCTCTTCATTGTTAGCCAAATGAGGTTAATGAGCATTTTTTCATCTTTAGATTCCTACTGGACAATTTGGGATTATTTTCCGAAGCATCGGCGCAGAATACCCGTTAGCGTGTTCATCAGCAGCACAATGGCGACCAACACCAGCGCCGTGCCGTAGGCAATGGGGCGCGACGCCTCCACGTCGGTGCCGCTGGTGGCAACAACGTAAAGATGGTAGGGCAGCGCCATTACCTGGTCAAAAATGCTCTGGGGCAGCTTGGGCAAAAAGTAGGCGGCTACGGTAAACAGAATGGGCGCCGTTTCGCCCGAAACCCTGCCGATGGAGAGTATCAGCCCGGTAATAATGTTGGGAAAAGCCATGGGCAGCGTAACCCGCACAATGGTTTGCAGCTTGCTGGCGCCCAGCGCTAAGCTGCCAATGCGGTAGGAGCCGGGTATGGCCTTGAGCGCCTCCTCTGTGGTGCGAATAATCAGGGGTAAAATCAGCAGCCCCAGCGTAAAGGAGCCCGCAAGAATGGAGTCGCCAAACCCAAAGGTGTTGACAAAAAGCGTCATGCCAAACAGCCCGAAGATGATGGACGGAATACCTCCCAGGTTGTTGGTCATGACGCGAATAAACCGCACTATCGCGCCGTTGCCTGCGTACTCGTTGATGTATATGCCGGACATTAGCCCCACGGGAAAGGCAAAGATAACGCTGCCGGCTATCAGGCACAGCGTCCCCACAATGGCGGGAAAAATGCCGCCGGAGGTCATGCCGTCGGCGGGCGCTGTGGTGAGAAACTCCCAGCTGACGGCGCTCACGCCGTGGTAAACGATGAAGCCGAGTATCCAAAACAGGACGCCCACCACCAGCAGGCTCAGCGCACGGAAGAGCGCAAAGGCTATTTTTTGCTTTACTCTTTTGTCCATTATAAAAAAGATGTATTGCCCCGCATGGGGAAAATTTGACGGCGCAAAGTAAGGCAAAAGAGATTACAAAGCAGAAAAGATATTGTTACAAAGCGGTTAAAGGCGGCGGGCTATACGTAGCTGTGTATGCCTCCCAGCAAAAATGTTACCCCAAAAAACGTCATCGCCACGGCAAGGCTTGCCGCCGCGCAGTAGCGGTGAAAGTTCTTGGGTGCGCGGAAAAATGCGAGGCTCTCCCTGTGGAGCGGCACGGCGTACACCAGCAGCGTTATGAGCGCCCACGTTTCCTTTGCATCCCAGCCCCAGTAGCGCCCCCACGAAATGTTGGCCCAGACGGCGCCAATGAATATGCCCGCCGCCAGCAAAAACAGCGCGGGGTAGAGCAGCGTTGCGCTCCGGCGGTAAATGCGCTCCGAGCGCCGCCGCGAGCACAGCGCCACCACGCTCGATACCGTAATGAAGACAATGAGCGCGTACGATACCATGATGACCGACACGTGCGCCGCCAGCATGGGGGTGCGCAGCACCGGCGTCATGGGGTTGATTTGCGAAATGTAGCACCACACCGCCGCCACCGCAAGGGCGAGGTAGAGCGTTCCCCGCCACCCCACGCGGCGCAGCAGCAGCCACAGCATGGCCGCCCCCAGCAGCAGGTAGCCGGAGTAGGTAACGCCAATCCCCCACGG
>JAISLN010000189.1 GCA_031290835.1 Prevotellaceae bacterium | reverse complement strand
GCGCCCCGGTATGCGCAAAAATTTTTTTGCCCTATGTGTGTGTGTGTGTGTGTGTGTGTGTGTGTGTGTGTGTGTGTGTGTGTGTGTGTGTGTGTGTGTGTGTGTGTGTGTGTGTGTGTGTGTGTGGCAAAATATTTTTTGCCCGCATTGGTCATGGCAAAATATTTTTCGCCCGTACATATCGGCACGTCGGGATTACAAAAAATGGTATGTAAGCTGTTATGCATTGATTAAAAAAATGAAAGGCGGTTTTATTCGCAAGTAAAGCAACGTTAAAGACACGTATTTATTTTGGATTTTGCGCATTTTTTTGAAAAAATAATTTTCAACGCGCTTTTGAGCGCCTGCCATTTGCCCCAAACGAAGCTTTAAAATAGCGATTTACAAGAAGCTGCAATTATCCGCTTAGCAGCTCTGCGCAAAAGGGCTTTATTTCTCAAAAAAAGAACTAACCCCAATTTTTCTGGTTTTTACTTTCCCAAAAAATCGCTAACTTTGTGCCTCATTTTTTTAGGAGCATCTTATAGGAAAATAATAGCATAACCAATAGCTAAATCAAAACCCCAATTAATCCCTCGCACTTGTGCCTTATGAATGTAGAATTGTATGTAAACCAAAAAGTTACGGAATGTGTAAAAGCTCTTTACGGGAGCGAAAATGTAGCCTTGCAGCTGCAAAAAACGCGCAAAGAGTTTGAAGGCGACATTACGCTCGTTGTCTTTCCTCTCGCTACGCTTAGCGGCAAATCTCCGGAGGAAACGGGCGAAGAAATCGGCCAATGGCTCGCGTCAAACGTTCCTCAGGTAGAAGCGTTTAGCGTAGTAAAAGGCTTTCTCAACATCAAGCTGTGCGGCGCATTCTGGCGCGAGCAGCTGGTGCAAATAGCCGCAGACAGCTCATTTGGATGCTTTCCGCCCTCCGGCAAAACGGTGATGGTGGAGTACTCGTCGCCCAACACCAACAAGCCGCTGCACTTGGGGCATATTCGCAACAACCTGCTGGGGTATTCGGTGTCAAAAATTCTCGAAGCCAACGGGCATAAGGTTATCAAGGTAAACTTGGTGAACGACCGGGGCATTCATATCTGCAAGTCGATGCTGGCGTGGCAAAAGTTCGGCAACGGCGAAACGCCGCAATCGTCGGGCAAAAAGGGCGACCACCTCGTGGGCGAATACTACGTAAAGTTTGACAAGGAGTACAAGCGTCAGGTGTCGTCGCTCATGCACACGGGCGTGGCGGAGGATGAGGCCAAAAGGCAAGCCCCCATCATGCAGGAGGCGCAGAACATGCTCCTCCTCTGGGAGCAGGGCAACGACGAAGTATTTGACCTGTGGGAGGAAATGAACAGCTGGGTATATGAGGGCTTCGATAGCACCTACAAAAAGCTGGGCGTGTGCTTTGATAAAACTTACTACGAATCCAAAACATACCTGCTCGGCAAGGAAATTGTTAAGGAGGGGATGAAGAAGGGCGTTTTTTTCAGGCGTGAGGATGGCTCGGTTTGGTGCGACCTCACCGCCGATGGCTTTGACCAGAAGCTCCTGCTGCGCTCGGACGGCACGTCGGTGTACATGACGCAGGATTTGGGCACCGCCCGGCAGCGCTTTTCGGAGTACAGCTTTAGCGAGCTGATTTACGTGGTGGGCAACGAGCAGAACTACCACTTTCAGGTGCTCAAGGTCATTCTCAAAAAGCTGGGCTACACCTGGGCCGACAGCATCAACCACCTTTCGTACGGCATGGTGGAGCTGCCCGAAGGCAAGATGAAGTCGCGCGAAGGCACGGTGGTTGACGCCGACGACTTGATAGAGGGCATGGTTGCCACCGCGCGCGAAACGTCGCTGGAGCTGGGCAAGCTGACCGACATGCCGGCGGAGGAGCAAGAGCAGCTGTTTCGCACGATTGGCATGGGGGCGCTCAAGTATTTTATCCTCAAAGTTGACCCCAAAAAAACCATGCTCTTTGACCCCAAAGAGTCCATTGACTTTAACGGCAACACCGGCTCTTTTATCCAATATACGTTTGCCCGCATTTGCTCGGTGCTGCGCAAGGCGCACGAGCAGCAGCTGGAGCCGGACGCCGGCGCTGCGGAGCTGGGGGCGCGCGAGGTAGAGCTGGTGAAAAACATGGCCGACTTTCCGCAGGTAGTGGCGCAAGCCGGCGCAGAGCACTCGCCGGCGCTGATAGCCAACTATACCTTTGAGCTGGCCAAAGAGTTTAACCAGTACTACCACGATATTTCCATTCTGAAGGAAGAAAACGTAGCGGTAAAGCAGCAGCGCCTCGCTTTGCTCCGGCAAGTAGGCAAGGTGCTAAAAGCAGCAATGGGCTTGCTTGGGATAGAGCTGCCGGAGAGAATGTAGCGAAGCAATCCGGAGCGAAGCGGAACTCGGCGTAGCCAAACCAGCGAAAAAAAATATACGCACAATAGCGCCGAGCTGTAGCATATCAATACCAATTCGATAGCTGCAGGTAGCACCGCTTTTTGTCGGTAGAATCTTCCGGCGACCACCAATGCGCCAAAGACAACCGAATCAATGTTCCTTTCGGGATAAGCTGCGCCGGATTATCATCCAATCCAACGTATGCAATTTTGTAGCCCCACGGTTTTGTACCATCGTTGTAACAGTAGCGAATTTTCTCATGAAAATCGTCTCTTTTTAGATCCCTATCGCATATCCAAAAACAGGTGCTGTTTTTGGGTACATTTTCTTCCGATATATACAATCTTCCTGAATCAGTGCAATTTAACTTTCCTTCAAAAGTTTCTCTTATGCCGAAAGTGTAAATCTTCAATTTGAGATTATTTAAGACGTAAAGGATTGCATCTTGTTGTATTTCACCTATTTTTTCTCTACTTAAAACTATTGTATCTTCCGAATGAGGTAATGGTCGAGGATTATGTTCATACTCTACTTCATATATTTCTCTTATGCTGTATGGGCACTCTTCTCTAAGTTCGTAATGACCGGTACTATCCATTAATCTCACAGGTATTGACTTATCCAAATCAATAGCACCAACACAAACCCGGTTTTTAGCCATTTTTGTTTTTGAGACTATCAGAATCCTACTCACTTCTTATAGATTTACTATTTCATACTTGTAACGCTTGTTAAGCTCTTCGGCAACAATAGACCTGTGGCAGGCTTCTGCTTTTCCTTCAACACAAAATAGCACAACTTTATTGGCGTCAATCTCGGACAATTTACTTACAAAGGCATCAAAATCAAAGCATCCGATTATTTTTTTCTTAAATTCACTCGCAAAAACTTCTCCCAATTTGTTTCTGTCTCTTTTGTGCTCGCCTCTTATTAAATCTTCTGATTTCTGTTTTTCACGGATTTCAGCAGTCGGAGCCAGCCCCAAAATATGGGTATATTTTATGCCTAATTCAGCCAATTTTATCTGTAAGCGATTACTGTTAACAAACGCATACTCACCTCCTCTAACACCTCTGCGTTGTCGAATATCACAGAATGTATCTATTCGATTTTTGGTTAATTTATTAAAAAAAATTTGCTCTGCTGAACCATATACTCCGAGCGTAAAAAATTTCATATCAAATGTATGCTTTGCGTGATTGAAAATGTTGCTCTTCTCCAAATAAATCAATTAATTGGAAACCTTTCGTTAGTTCTGCCATAACTTGATTTTGTGTTTTTTCTTTTGAAACATCTACTATATGCCGAAGATTTACACCACATTTTTGCAGCTCAACGCCAATTAATTTACTCCTATGGCATTCTTGTGGCTTACTTTCGCTACACATTATACAAATATGAATGCCTTTGGAATTGGCAGCTGCCAAACGCTGTAATCCCTGCCTAAAATACTCTTTTTTTTTCAGCCGGTCGTAATCTACATTGCCGTCATGCGTAAAACAGGTAGGGTCGTGAGTAGGTAATCCGCCCAATTCTTGCCCCATATAGACATATTTTATGTGTTCTCTTTCAATTGTCGCTTTTAATGGCTGTTGAGAAAAATGAGGAGTGTATTTGGAATACGGTTTTGAGCGTATATCTATAAGATAATGAATATCAAAACTATGTAACTCGGATATGAATTTTTCTATGGTCTTATTACCATGACCTATTGAAAAAACTGTTTGCTCTTCCATAAAAACTATATTTTTAGCATGCGCAAAAGTGCAAAATATTTTTGACATACAAAAATCCGATTTTCAGGAAAGTTGAATATATCCCACTCCCCTACTCTGTTAGCGAATCAACAAATTCCCCAAACTGCAAAATCTTTTCGCTACTACCGGTAATGAAAAGGAGATGCTCAAAGTCTTTTCGCTTCTTCTTCAAATCAAGAGCTTTGAGAAGTTCGCTTGTCGCCTGCTTAAGCTCCTACAGGCTATGGACTCCGCAACGCTTCGACAGAAAATCATAGTCGGGCTTGGCTTGGGACAATAAAAGCATCAGGTCGTAAAAATCACGCCCTTTGGAGCGGGCTAGCATGGCGGCTATCTTCATGCTGCACAGCACGCCATCCGAAGGGACGGGAAACGGGAATAAAGAATCCGCAACCTTTGATATTAGCGATAGCGGGTTGGCAAATGATTCTTGGCTCTTTGGATGTATGGCGTGGAGGAAAGGTAGTCCAAAATCATCAGCTGCAAATACCCTTTCGGCAGATGCTTGCCAAAAATGGTATTATCCCGAAGGTGAGCGGGGAAATAGCTCTTCACCTGTTCAAGCTGTATCGTAAATCGTAGGCGCTAAAAAGTAGCTTTACGCGGTGGGCAAGCGCCTTGCTTTGGAACTTGGCGCAGTAATTCGCCAGCAAATCCCTATTCAGATTGTTGTGCAGGTAGCTTTCGTCCAAGCGCAGCTCCTCCAGCTCCTGCCTGCTATCGTAGAGCGGATAAAGGTACAGCAGGTCAAGCAGCGCCTTTTCGGGCGTGGCAAGCTGAATGGCGCGGTTGTCGGCCGTTGGCTTCAGCTCATAGCCAAACATCAGGCTTTCCTTGATGCTGTGGTAGGCGTATTCGCCAAAATCGTTGGCAAAGGAAGTTGTTTTGAGCGGGGTTACGCTGGTGATTTGCATCACTGCCTCCGGTATCATTCCGTAGAGCGACAGCGCAGCGTGCAGGCTGATGTAGGAGGGGCGATAGATGCGGTTGGCAAAATAAAGGGCGTAACCCGGCTTGCTCCTGTACTCGGGGAATGCAAAATAGCCCTGCCTTAACCGGACAAGAAAACCTTTTTTTGTCCATCGGGTTAGGTTGTTCCGGTCAAAATCCGCTTGCAGGGCATATACCTGATAGATGTTGAAGCAAGCTAAATCAAATATTTTTCCCCTAAACTCCAGAAAATTCATTTTGTTTCACTTTGTATATGCAGCAAATATAGTGCATTTTGGAAACAAAAAAAAGCGAAGCGGGGGGGTCGGCGGCGGCAATCCGCAATATCATGCCGCGCAAAGTATAGCTAAAGGCGAAAAATTGAGGTTTGCTCCATGCCTTTTCTCAAAAAAATACGTAAATTTGCAGCGTCTATGCGCATAAAATTCATAATGAAATTCACGTTTACCATACTTTTTTCCTTGCTACTTTGCCGGGCGCTACCAGCCCAGCCGCCGCCCGTTGTTGCCCGCTCAAGCGAAATACTTACCGACGGCAACCAGCGCTACTACCTGCACGCGGTAAAGCCGGGCGAAACGCTATACTCCATTTGTCGCGCATACGCCGTTAGCCATGAAGCGCTTTTGCTCGACAATCCTGCGCTGAGCGGGGGTCTCAAAACCGGGCAGTGGCTCAAAATTATGCTTACGCCGGCTAACGGCGCAGCCTACTTCACCCGCCATGTGGTTCAGGCCAAAGAAACCATCTACTCCATTGCGCGCACGTATGGCGTAAGCGTAGGGTATATTCTTGCCGCCAACCCCGAATTTTCCAAAACGCTTCCGCTGAACGCCGTGCTGCACATTCCGCTACCCTACGAAAGCGCAACGCCCGTAGCCGCTGCAAGCCCGGAAAGCAACGCCGACAGCGGCAGTTCTCAGGTAACCCTCATAGAGCACGTTGCGCAGCGCAAGGAAACGCTGTACTCCATCGCCAACCTCTACGAAGTGGATATGGAGTTTATCAGGCAGTACAATCCGCAAATATTCGGCAAAAAAACAGGCGTGATAAAGGCCGGCCAAACAGTTTACATACCGATTACGATGTCGGGGCTGAAAAAAAGCAGCGTACCGCCACAGGTGGCAAGCACCCCGCAGTGCGATAGCAGCACAAGGTACAGCGCCCCCATCAACGTAACCATCCTTTTGCCGCTTGATGCGAGCAACTACGAAAACGAGGACGACATCTACAAATCATTTCGCTTTGTAGAGATGTACGAAGGCGCCCAGCTGGCGCTCGAAATTCTGAGCCGGAGAGGCGTATCCGTCAACCTTAGCGTGCTCGACTCCAAGAGCATATACGGAGATATGGGGAGGCAAAACGTAGCGCTCGACAAGGCCGACCTCATTATTGGGCCGGTGTATCAAGAGCAGTTCGTGCCCGTTGCAAAATTTGCAAAGGCAAGAAACATCAAAATAGTATCGCCCCTCACGCCTGTTGATACCGCTCTGTATGGGTATGCCAACGTGTTTCAGGTTGCCACCGACTTCGACAGCCAGGTGCAAAAAGCCTTGACGCACGAGCATCTCGACCCTGCGCAGAGCAACATCATCTTGGTATCGCAGCGCGACGAAGAGGAGAGCCAAAAGCTGCGCAACCACTACCGGCGCTACCTCCCCAAAAGGGATAGCATAGTGTACAACAACCTGCTTGCCCGAAACGATTCGGCGCACATAGAGACGCTACTCTTGGCCTACGAAACCCGCGTACACACGCCTACCGTGAAAAATTTATCGTACAAAATAGGGATGCAGCCGCGCGAAAATCAGGAAACTTTTCTGAAAATATTCAGCCCCGACCTGGACAATAAGGTGGTGGTAGCCTCTCAGGACGAGCCCTTTGTATCGGAGCTGCTGGCCAACCTGCAAGCTTTTTCCAACCGCTACAAGTGCAACATAACGGTTTACGGAACGAGCGATTGGAGAAAGTACAACAAGGTAGAGCTCAACCTTTTTTACGAGCTCAAGCTGCACGTTGCCGTGCCCTACTTTATCGACTACAAGACGGAAGCCGTAAAGCGCTTTGTGGAGCGCTACCGCCATACCTACAGAACAGAGCCTTCGCAGTTTGCCTTTCAGGGCTACGACGTGATGCTGTACTTTATTTCCGCGATACACCGCTACGGAAAAAATTTTGAGGGTTGCCTTCCCTTCCACCGCGAAGAGCTGCTGCAATCCAGCTACGAATTTTCACCCATCATGCCCGGTGGCGCTTACGAAAACAGAGGTGTTTTCCTGCTGCGCTACACCCCATGGATGGAGATCATACAATACCGCTAAACCATGACCACCATAGCCGAAAATATAGCGCACATAAAGCAGCAACTTCCGCCGCACGTTACGCTAATAGCCGTGTCGAAGATGCACAGCGCCGAAGATATTATGCTTGCCTACAGCGCGGGGCAGCGCGATTTTGGGGAGAGCCGCCCGCAGGAGTTGCTGCCAAAGGCGGCGGCGCTGCCCAAGGATATTCGCTGGCACTTCATCGGGCGCCTGCAGAGCAACAAGGTGAAAATGGTAGCGCCCTGCGCCCACCTTATTCACTCCATTGACAACGTAAAGGTGCTGCACGAGCTGAATAAGGTTTGCGAAAGGTTGGGCATTACCGCGCGCTGCCTGCTACAGGTGCACGTGGCGCAGGAGGAAACAAAGCTTGGTTTTTTGCCCGACGGCCTGTTTGCCTACCTCACTTCCGGCAACGCGGGTGCGCTCCGCAACGTTCAAATCTGCGGGCTTATGGGTATGGCCTCCAATACCGACGATATGGAGCAGGTGCGCCGAGAATTTCGGCTTATCCGGCAGCTGCACAAGCGGGGCAGGGAGCTTGCGCACCAGCCCGCCCTGTTCACGCAAATTTCCATGGGCATGTCCGGCGATTACGCCGTTGCCATCGAAGAAGGCGCTACGCTGGTGCGCATCGGCACGCTGATTTTTGGCGGGAGACAAGTATAAGGCGCAGGCTGCGTTTTTTGGCTGCACGGCAAGGCCTGCCCGTTTGCTACGGCTTGCTGCGCTCTGCCGCAGCTTTCATTTTTTCCATCATCTGCCTTGCCAGCGCGTCGGCGCTTTCGGGGGAGGCGCTTTCGGCGTATATCCTTATGATTGGCTCGGTGTTTGACTTTCGCAGGTGCACCCACTCCTTTTTTGCGTCAAAGTCCACGCGCACGCCGTCCACGTCGGTTACGCGCTCGGCGGCGTACTCCCGCTTCATGGCGTTCAGCACCTCGTCCACGTTGACGTCGGGCGTTAGCGTCAGCTTGTTTTTCGACATGAAGTAGGCGGGGTATTCGGTGCGCAGCTCGCTCATGCTTTTTCCCTGCTGCACGTAGTGCGATAGGAAGAGCGCCACTCCGACCAGCGCGTCGCGGCCGTAGTGCAGGGCGGGGTAGATTACGCCTCCGTTGCCTTCTCCGCCGATAACGGCGCCGGTTTGCCGCATTTTTTCCACCACGTTCACCTCGCCCACGGCTGCGGCGGCGTATGCTCCGCCGTGCGCCTCCGTAACGTCGCGCAGCGCCCGCGACGACGATAGGTTGGAGCACGTGTTCCCCTTGGTGTGTCGCAGCACGTAGTCGGCAACGGCAACCAGCGTGTACTCTTCGCCAAACATTTTGCCGTTTTCGCACACCAGCGCGAGCCTATCCACGTCTGGGTCCACCACAATTCCCATGTGCGCCTGCTGCTTCACCACTTCGCCCGATATTTCCGTCAGGTGCTCGGGCAGCGGTTCGGGGTTGTGCGCAAACTGTCCGTCGGGCTTGCAGCTGAGCTCCACCACCTGCTCCACGCCCAGCGCCTGCAGGAGTGCTGGTATGGCGACGCCGCCAACGGAGTTGACGGCGTCCACCACCACCTTTAGCCTCGCCGCGCGAATAGCCTGCGCGTTCACCAGCGGCAAGGCCAGCACTAGGGCTACGTGCTTTTGCAGAAAGTCGGCAACGTGCTCCTCCTTTCCCAGCTCGTCCACCGGCGCAAATTGCAGGTTGCTCTGTTCGGCTAAGCTCAACAGCACTTCGCCGTCTTTTGCGCTGAGAAATTCGCCCTGCGCGTTGAGCAGCTTGAGGGCGTTCCACTGCTTGGGGTTGTGGCTTGCCGTAATGATAATTCCGCCCTGCGCCTGCATGCAGGTTACGGCAAGCTCCACCGAGGGCGTTGTGGCCAGCCCGATGTTGACAACGTCCACGCCGCAGGCCTGTAGCGTTGAGGTCACCAAGCTGCTCACCATAGCCCCCGAGATGCGGGCGTCGCGCCCCACCACCACCTTCATTTTTTGCTTGTTGCGCTGCTGCATTTGCAGCCATGCGGCGTAGGCGGAGGTAAATTTTACCACGTCTATCGGCGTGAGGTTGTCGCCCGCCGCGCCGCCAATGGTGCCGCGAATACCGGAGATAGATTTGATTAAAGACATGAGATAGCTTTTTTGAATTTTTGAATTGCGCAAAGCGCGGGTATCGTGCGTAAGGCTAAGCCAAAGCTTTCCCGTTTTGCGGGACTTTGGCTGCGGCGCAAAGGTAAAACAATTATTTTGGAGCTGCAAGCGCTTTTTGTTCGAAAAGTGCTTTGCGTGATTTTTTCTTTGCCGGGGGAAAAAGCCGGAGGGCTGGCGGTAAAACCGTCAACCCTCCAACCTCGCTGCCAGCAAGTAGCTGCGCTGTATTGCCCGCTACCTCTGTGGTCAAGAAATCACAATCAAAATCAACATTAAGAGAACCGGAAGTTTAAAATTTAATTTTTTTACTTCGTCACTGATATTTTAAAGGCTTTTCTTGCCGATTTTCCTTCAAAAATGAGGTGGTAAACTCCCGGAGCATAAGACATCGTAAGCCCATTGTAGAGGTCGGAGAGGGTGCCAAAGAAGACTACCCTACCCTGTACGTCAATCAAGTAGATGGCTGTGTATATTTTCTCGAGGTCGGCGCGGGTGAGGCGGCTTTCGTCGAGCTTAAGCTGAAGCTTTTCTCCCGATGCAATGGGGTTGGGGTAAACCGATGCTTCCTCCATTCCTTCTGCGGGCGTGTCTTCTCTGACGGTGTCGTAGGGGCAGGTGGATATCCAGTCTCCCGTAACCTCCTGCAGCTGCACGCGCATAACGTCGGTGATGGGGTTGCCGTCCGGCGACACGTAGTAGAACTTGCCGGTTTGCTCCGTGAGCCAGTCTTCGCCTACCTTGCGCTGCCATGCAACGCCCTGGAAGTCGTAGCCGCCGTTGTTTTCGGGATTTTTGATTACCAGCAACATTCGGCCTCCCAGCTGAACGTGCACAATGCTGCTAAAATCAAACGGCTTCTCCACCTGTAGCGAGTACTCTTTTACCCGCCCATCTGCAAGGGTGAAGGTAAGGGGAGTGGTGGTGTACGAGGGGCGGTTGACGGGTATTAGCAGCGTGTCGCCAAGGTTGCTGATGATGTTGTCGGATTTTTTGTTGAAGACAAGCTGCAAATTCTCCTCCTCTGCGCCGCAAGGCACGGAGTAGTGAATGACGTCGCCTTCTACCTCAAGCTCTTCGCCGTTAATGATTACGCTATTGAGCGCAGGCGGCACGGGCGATTCTTCAGCTTCTTCAAGCACCCCAAAGAGGCCCGTTTCCGGTGCGCTCGGGGGCGCCAAGGGTGCGACGGATGAGCCGCCGGCCGAGGCTACGGCGCTTTCTTCGCTAGATGCTTCCTCTGTGAGGATTGCTTGCCCAGTCAGCCGAACAGAATCCTTTTGCAGGTTGTAATTTGTAGCTGCAAGGCCTGTCAGCGCTACGCGTACTACTGCCTTCTTATCACTGCCGGAGTCTCCATTGGGAGTAAAGTAGGCATACACTACCCGGTAGGCCGTATCCAGCAGGGCCGTATCAGCGGGCACAGGCGCAATACTTTTGTTGAACCATACGCTGTCCACCTCTGCCGTGGTTGTGCCGTCGTAGTACTTTGGCTTCAGCTTAAATCCGGCAAGTTCGAGGTTTCTTTGGGCAACGGACGCCGTCATTTCAAGCACGTTGGTATCCAGCACGTAGTTGATCGCTTTTGCGGATGTGAGCTTGAGGCTGACGAAAATCTTTAGCTTTTTGCTTTCGCCTGCGTTTTTATCCTCAAATTTTGCGCTGTCAACCACATAGTCCGTCTTGAGCTTAAGCGTTTGTCCCTCAACAAGTCCTTCAAAGGCTACCGCCGTCACATTTGCGTCGGGTGTTCCGTCGTAGGTTTTTGCGGCAACCGTAACGCTTGCGATGCTAATTGTATCCGGCAAAATGGTGAGCGTACCCACATACACGCTGTCGGCTGCACGGAAGTTAGCTCCTTTGGCAACTCTTACCCAAATGGCGTACTTGCCGGCATTTTTGGGTGATTTGGCGGGAGAGCCGTCAGCGCTGGAGTAGCTCAGCGTCAGCTTACCAGTACCCGTGAGGCCGGGGGCAAACCCTACCGTAACCGTATGCACCGCACCGTCGTATGTAACGGTGGTATCACCCGCTGTAATCACAAAGTGCTTCCGCTCCGGCGTGGCGCTATCAATTTTCTGGTAGCCCAGCTCGAGATTTACATTATTCACCAGCTGGTAGTTTTTCGCCTTTTGGCTCGCTGTCAGCGATACGGTCAGGATTACATTGCTGCCCCCTTTGACAGTGTATATATAAAAGTAAGCGGTATCGACCTTATAGTCAACGCCAAGCTTAAGCGTATCGCCTTTTGCAAGCCCGCTGTATTTAACGCCATCCACTGCGCCAAACTTCACGCTGTCCACATCGCTTGTTGCGACTGCGGTTCCGTCGTAGGTTTTGCTAACGAACGCGGTATCAATGGATATTAGGCGCTTGGCTACGCTCAGATTTTTCAGCTCCAGCGTATCCTTAGATAGCGTGTAGTTCTTCGCCTTATCGGTTACTCCCAGCGATACGTACAGCCTTGCCGTTTTGCCGTCACCTGCCGAGCTGTCGCTAAAGAATGCGCTATCAACGATATAATCGCCGGCGTTCAAATCAAGCTTTTCTCCCGCTACAAGGCCAGTAAACACCACGCTGTCCACGTACTTCTTTGCGCTGTCTGTGCCGTCGTAGGTTTTTGTAATGGAGGCGGTTTTGAGGGAGATTGGCTTCGGAGTGACCTTAGCCACGCCCCGTTTCCGGTAGCCTGTGTCTGTTGCAAGCACATGGGTTGCCGCCAGAGCGCCCTTGAGCGATACGTATATCTTTACCGCGCTGTCGGCGTCGGCGTCGAAGGTAACATTTTTGCCGCTAACAATCTTTATGCTGTCCACAGCGTAGAGCTTGGTGGCCGGCACGGTGTCTTTATCGGCATGGCGGCGATGGAATGTTACTATTGTCGCCTCTTTCTTGCTTATGGCGTCCGTGCCGTCGTAGGGTCTCGTCACCGTCACCTTCGGCACCATTACGTCCACAATAGTGAGCGTATCGGGCACAATGGTGATAGTACCCAGCAAAATGGTATCGCGGTTGTAGCTGGTTCCGCTCGCAGCCACCTTCACCTCATACGTACCCGTATCTTTGGGTGCGGTTGCAGTTAGGGCTGTTTTGTCGCTACGCCTGTACAGCGTCTTTGTAGTGATGGCGTCTTTCTTTCCATTGGCTCCATCCCTCTTTACCGCTACGGCAACCGGATGTGATAGGCCGTCGTAAACGTAAACTAGGGTCGTCGCCAAGGATGGGGTAGCCTCAAAATTATCCGCCTTTAGCGTGTCTTTTACGATGGACTGGTTCTTTAGCGATAAGGTCTTTATCGTGTAGTTTGCCGAATCCTTACCGTAGGGCGAGGCATAGATTACTACCGTTTTGTTGTTATCTCCCACAGTTACGCTGGTAAACCTCGCGCTGTCCACCACGCCGTACACCGTTTCTCCGCTTATCATTCCCGTAAGCAACAGGGTGTCGTCGGCTACTACGGCTACGTTTGTGCTGTCGTAAACTTTCGGTTTAATTGAAACATTCAGCGTATCCGTGCCCCTTAGAGCTTTGGTGATGGTGAGCGCTTTCTTGGCTATGGGCAATACGCGGATTATCGTATCGGTTAGCGAATTGTCTTTTGCCGTCGTTTTCAGCACGTAGTTTTTCGCTACCGGGTTGGCTTCATTTAGCTTTGCCTTTACGATTAGGGTATCCGCACCGGCGTCCGGGCTGGTAAATTTGCTGCTTACTATTGTATAGATAGAATCCTCCTTGCCTGTTTCAAAGTAAGGTTTATCTCCATCTACAACTCCTTCGAAGGCCAGCTCGTCCACCGTTACGGTGGTTCTAGCGTTGTAGGTTTTTAGCTTAAAGATGGCGGTATCAATTCCCGTCAGCTCTCTTGGGGTAATGCTTACCGTATCCAGCAGCACGTTGCCTGCGCTAAAGTTGCCGGTTTTGTCAACGTCCATCGAAATGTAGTAGGTTCCGACATTTTGGGGTGCGCTATAGCTCCATACCTTGCCGATGGTATCGGCGTACTTCAGGGTAAAGCTACCCGTGTCGCTGTACTTCTGCTTCCAAGCTACCGAAAGAAATTCCCGGCTATTGCCGTCGTAAGTGATTGTGCGGTTGCTAGCGGCGACATTAAAGTGCTCCTTTGCGGGAGTTGCCGGGTGTATCACCTGATCTTTCAGCTGTATCTCGTCCGTTCTCAGCACGTACCCCACCGCTTTTTCCAGCTTTACCCGTACCGTTACCGTTCTTCCGGTGCTTGCGTTTGCGTTGCCGCCGTCAAACTTTGCGCTCGCTGTGTAGTCTGCGGGAGACAAGGCATACCTGTTGGAGTTGCGGACATTAATGGCTTCCACCGTTGCGCTATCCGTTCCGTCGTAATACTTTTTCGCAATCACAACGTCTTCTATGGTGATTGTATCAACAGCTATTTTCGACGCCGCCGTCAGCACCTTCGAGCTGCTGCTCAGCGTGTAGTTGCTTGCCGGCAGCGCGGTTGTGTCCAGCTTCACATATATCGTTACGTCTTGTGGGTCGGTGCTTGTATCTTTTTTGGCATAGCGCGCGCTATCCACTAGGTAGCCTCCTGTTGCGCCAAACCTAAGCGTATCGCCCGCTACAAGGTTGCTAAACGTTACAGCGCTGTCCTTTTTGCTGCTGTTCACGTTGGCTACCGTCGTGCCGTCGTAGCCTTTCTCCGGCTCAACGTAGGCGGTGTCAATTTTGATTGACCTCCGGGCAATAGTAGCGTTAGCTACCGTGAACGGATTATTGCTTAGCGCGTAGTTTTTTGCCGCAGATTCGCCGGCATAGCTAAGCGAAACATAGATGCGTGCTGTTTTGTTCTCGCCTGCATTTTTATCCGCATACTTTACGCTATCCACCCGGTAGTCTGCGCCTGCGGTAAGGGTAAGCGTCTTGTTCGCCGCCGTTTTAAACTTCACGCTGTTCACTCTGCTTCCCGCTGCGGTATCCAAGCCGTCGTAAGTTTTATTCGTAGCAAACGTAGCGCTTGTGATGGCAAGCGTATCCGGCGTAATGACAAGCGTATCCAGCGCAACGGTATCCGCTACATAGCTCTTGCCTACGCCAACTACCACCTCAACGCTGTATATACCGGCGTCTGTGGCGTTGGCTGTATAGACGTTGGTATTTCGGTTGACGTAGAGCAGCTTAGTAATTTTTCCCATGCCTCCAACGCCTTCCGCCACCGTTACCAGCTTCTTAGCTACGGTATGCGCCTTTTTGTCGTAGGGAATGGTGTGCTCATAGTCTCCCACAACAAAATGTTTCTTCAACGGAGTGCCCAAAAGGATTTTCTGGGAGTTCTCCGTGCGCTTGTTGCTCGTCAGGTAGTAGTTGCGGTTTACGGCGCTATCCTCCGGCAGCGATAGCGTAATAAATACGGCCTTTGTGCCTACAGCGGGGTCGCTAAACTTCGCAGTATCTACCACCCAGCTCGGCAAATCGCCTTGCACAAGGTTGTTGAACCACACGGTATCCACCGTTGCGCTATCCGTACCGTCGTAGTACTTCGGGGCAATTTTCGCGCCGGCAATGGTTAACGGTCGTCGCGCAATGCTCTGGCCTTTAACCTCACAGGTATCGACTTTCAGCACGTAGTTTTTCGCTTTGCCCGAAGCTCCCAGCGATATCCACACGGTTACCGTCCTGTTGGTAGCGGCGTGTATGGTGTCAAACTTTGCGCTATCCACCTTGTAGTCGGTGGCAAGCGTAAGCGGAACAGCGCCATAAGTCGTGCTCGTAAACGTTGCGCCTGTAACCGTTGCGGAGTCGGTGCGGTCGTAAATTTTGGCCGCAACGGTAGCGCCGATAACGGAAATCGTATCCGGCACAATGGTAAACGTATCCAGCTCAACGGTACCCGGACTGAAGTTTAGAGCGCGCGCTGTAACCACTGCAGAAACGTAGTAAACGCCGGTATCAGTGGGTGCGGGCACGCTGGCGCCTGAGGAGTTCGTGTACTTCGTCACGAGCCCTATCGTATCGCCGGCGAGCTTCCAGCTCGCCACAGTGGTATGCGGCTTGCCGTCGTAAACAGCATCGGCTATCTTGGCGAAAACAACGTCATCTTTCGTCGGGGTTGCCGTTTTTATAATGGTTTGGTTTTTCACCGTATCCAGCTCCGAAGAGAGCGTGTAGTTTTTTGCCACGGCAGTGTCTGCCAGCGATAGGCGCACGTACACTTTTCTGGTTGTGCCCGCCTGCACGCTGTCAAACCTTGCGCTTTTTACCGCGTAGTCCCTACCGAGCTTCAGCGTGTCTCCCGTCACAAGCTCTGTAAAGCTCACGCTATCCACGTACTTCAGTGCGCTGTCCGTGCCGTCGTAAGGTTTTTTGTTAATATAGACGCTATCAATGGAGATTGTCTTCTTACTAATGGTCTGCTTGGTAATTATGCGGGTGGTATCGCCGCCCAGCGTATAGTTGAGCGCTTTGCTACCGCCCTCGGCTGCATCGTTTAGCTTTACTTTGAGGGTTAGCGTTTTGTTGCTGCCGGCGGAGGAATCGCTAAAGTACGCAGCGACGGTTGTGTAGTCGGCTGCCTTGAGCGTATCTCCCTTTGCAAGCCCGCTAAAGCATAGGCTATCCACCTTTGCGGTAGCCTTTCCGTCGTAATACTTTTGCTCAATAAGGGCGGTATCAATGGATATTTTCCTCGGAGTAATGATCCGCTTGTCCACCGTGAACACGGCATTGCCCGTTATGTATTTATTGGCAAGGTCGCTGTACGGGAGCACACGTATGCTTACCGTTTTCTTGTTTCCAACCGTAGCATCGTTGTACCATGCGCTGTCCACCTCAAAGTCTCTGGGGCCAAAGCTAAATGCTTCCTCACTGTCACCTTTCTTAGCAAATACCTTTAGCTTTAGGCCGCCGGGGGCGAAGCTTACGGTAGTTGTTCCGTCGTACGGTTTTGCAACAACGCTGCTGCTGTCCACTATAATAGTGTCTATCGCACCGGGTCTGATGACAAACGTATCCAAGAAGATGGCATTATCAAGGCTCACCGCCTCAAAGTTTGTACCCTTCGCTATGGTCACCGTAACCCCGTAGCTGCCAATGTTGGTGGGTGGGGTTGTGTCGCCGTTGTAGTACACCTCAATAGCGCCAAAGCTATCGCCGTACTTGGAATCAAACGCCACATTTTGAATGCGCTGCTGGGCGCCGTTGTAGTCAACGGTATCTATCGTGAAATCAAGATGCGACGTATCCGGTATGGCAAGCTCTATGGTTTGGTTTTTAAGGTTAATCGAATCCTTTCCCTCCGGCAGCACGTACCTTTTCGCTGCGTCGCCCGTCAGCGCTACATGTATTTTTGCCGTTCTGTTTGTACCCGCAGCATGGCTGGGGGAAAATTTGGCGCTGACTATCGTGTAGCCTGTTCTCAAAAGCGGATCATCTTTGACTACAAGGCTTTTGAACCATACGCTGTCCACTACTGCCGTGTCCAAGTTGTCGAAAGACTTAGCCTTTAGCTTGGCGCCGGCAATGGTAATCTTCTTTTTGGCAACGTCGGCCACAGTATTATACGGAGACTCCAGCCGATAGTTGACCACTAAGGTTGGGTCTATCAGCCTTGAGTAAATTTTTAGAGGTACTTCTTTGCCTGCGGTGTCGCTCACAAACCTCGCGCTGTCAATCACGTATTGCGCGGCGCTAAGCTTGCTGAGCGGCTTAATAAGGTCGCCGTTATCGGGTGTTATAGCCGTCACCTTTGCGGTATCCGTTCCGTCGTAGGCCTTCGTTATCTTTGAGGTTCCCGTTATGTGAATCGTTTTCTTGTTCACAACGAACGTATCCAGCGCAAGGCGTGCGCTACGGTAGCTTGCGCTTTCTGCAATATCCACCGAAACGGCGTATGTACCCGCATTCGTCGGCGCTACGGTAGTAGTAGCGCCTTCAACAGGCGCAAGGTCTTCGCCGAGCGTGGTGTAGCTCACAGCGCTTATACCGGAGGCATCCTCATTTCTTCCGGGTACTCCCGATTTCCATGTCGGCTGGCCGTTGTCAGCTATAAAAGCATTCGGCTGGCCGCTGTATGTGGCATCGGGCTTTTTGGAGAAGCTAAGCTCCGCTACCTTTGGCGCAACCTTGTGGATAGTAAACGGAATGTCCACCTCTCCCTTGGTAAAGTTTTCGCCGGCGTTAATTCTTACGCCTATCGCGTGGGCGCCGACGTTAATGAGCTCGGCGTCATACACCACAGAGTTTATCTCTATACCGGCGTCGGCATATTCGCTCTTGACGGCTACGGCAAAGGTGCGCTCCACGTCTTGGAACACCTCTGTGTTTTCCTTTACAACAAAGTAGGGCTTTCCGTCGTAGGGCAGGCTGTCTATGCGCGCTCCGGCAAGCGTGTGGAGCTCAAAGAACTTTGCCTGCGGCGGCGATTTTACAATCTTGCCTTTAGCGGTAAACTTATTGTTTGCCAGGAGGTAGTTGCCTGTGTTCAGCGCAACGGTTACGGCTACGGAGGTGCTATCTGTCAGCTCCGTATCCGCAAAGTAGGCGGTTGCCGTGTAGCCGTTCTCCGCGCCAATGGTAAGGTTGCGCACGGTATCGCCGTTGCTGCCGTCTTTTTTAATCTTAGCAAAGACAACTCTGGCTACCTCACCTTCGCGCCCGCCGTCGTAATATTTGTCCACAACGTCAACGCCGATGATGCGAATTTCTTCCGCCCCAATGTTGAGCGTGCCCAGGTAAAGGTGGGAGATGTCGCTGAAGTTCGAGTCGTTCCCTATCGTCACCGTAACGGTGTACTTGCCCGTATCCACGGGCGCTGTTGCCGTAGGCGCTTCGCCGCTTTTTTGGTAGTATAGCGTTTTGGCCGTCAGGATATACGGGTGCTTCACCGAATCTCGGTATATCTTTGGCTCCCCGTCGTACTTAACAGCCTGATGTATCGGGTATGCGCCGATTTGGTAAAAGGCCTGCCCTGCATAGCCATGATTAAGAACTCTCTTGGTAAGTCCAGTTCCGGGGCCGCTCCACCTGCCGTCGGTGGCGTTGGTTAGCACATAGTTATTGGAAATGTTGCTTGGTATCAAGGCAATTTCCTTTATGAATACGGTTTTGGGGCTGCCTGCGGTGGGGGTGTCATATTTTGCGCTGTCGATGTTGAAAGTGTACTCGAAGGTATACTGAAAATGCCAGTTCTTGCTCGGGTATCCGGTATTCGGGTCGTCGCCTACCTTCCCAAACTCCAGCGCTCCGGCTTGGGCTCTAATCTTACCGTCGTAAGATCTTGGCGCTACAATAACACCCGTAACGGCTATCCGTCGCTTGGCAATGGTATCTGTCTGCTCGCCGTCGGTCTCTGTCAGGTGGTAGCGGGGGTTTTTCATGTTCACGGTGTAGGTTAGCGGGTGTACGCCTGCTGCCGTAGCCGTAAAGTTGGCTGTTGCCGTATAGTCCACGTCGATTTTGAGCGTTTCGTTTACGGTTCCGGTAAAGTACACGCTGTCCACCTTTGCGGTAGGCGTTTCGTCGTAAATCTTTTTCGCAACAAAGACTTTTTGGATGCTGATTGGCTTCGAAACAATTCTCAACGTATCCAGCAGAAGATCTGTGACGGCTTCGTAGTTATTGCCGCTAACATCCACCGTAACGCCGTAGGCGCCCACCTCAACAGGCTTGTCGGTCTTTCCGTTGTACTTCACCGCAGTGATGTCATTATTGCTCAATCGGTTGGGATACTTCGCGGCAACCTGCAGCTCTTGCTCCTGACCGGTATAGGGGAGGGAGAGCTTACTTGCATCGTAGTAAATATCGCTTGCAGCGAGCTTCGCTTTGCTGACGCGCTGTCCTTTAAGCTTGTAGGTGCTGTTGACGAGCTCGTTGTTTTTTGCTGTTTCGGTACCCAGCGCAACGACTAGGGTTACCGTTTTGTTGTCGCCTGCGCTGTCGCTGTCAAAGGCGCTGCTGGTAATGCGGTATGTTATGAATTTCTTCAACGTCACGCGCGCGCCATATTCGTCCTTAAACCACACGCTGTCCACATCTACTGTCGTATTGGTACTGTAAGTTTTCGGCACGATAAAGGCGGTATCAACGTACAGCTTTCGCTTGAGAATTTCGCCGTTTCGGGTGGTTACTTTGGGCTGTATCCAATAGCTGGGGCAGACCGCTGCTACCGTAATGGTTAGCTGTTTGTCGGCGCCTGCCTTTTCGTCGTTAAAGGTGGCTGCCGCCGTGTAGTCCTCTCCCATTACGGGCTTTTTAACACATCTGCTGCCTTTAAAGGTCACGCTATCCACCTTGGCAACATTCGTGCCATCGTACACCTTTTGTGCAACGTAAATAGAGTCGATGCGAATGGTATCCGGCACAATGGTGAGCTCGCCCACCGTAAGGGTTGTGTCGCTAAAGTTGTTGCCCCCTTCAATTCTTGCCTTCACAACGTAGCTGCCTACCTGTACGGGCAGCGCGGTAGCGTCGTTGTACGTTACCTCTTGTACGAGGGAATCTGCGCCGAGGCTCAGCGCAAACTGCGCTGCGTGCTCCTCACCGTTGTAAACAATAGTGGAGTCTGCGCTCTTTGCTACTTCCGGCGCAGCAACGGCCGCGATAGCCTGATGCTGTAGCGTACGCTTGCCCTCGTTGGCGAGCTCGTAGTTTTGTGCCTTGCTGCTGTTTGTCAGCGCTACGCTTAGGGTTACCGATTTGCCGACGCCCGCCCTCGGGTTGTCAAAGGCTGCGGCAACGGTGTAGTCCTCCGGGGAGGAGAGCGTTTCGCCCGTCGCAAACCCGCTAAGCTGCACTTTGCTCACCGTTGCGACGGCCGTGCCGTCGTAAGTTTTCGGCGCAACATCGGCGGTATCAACGGTCAGCGGCCGCTTCTTGATGGCAAAGTGCTGCGTTTTCTGTACGGCATTGCTGCTGTTGGCCTGCTTTAGCGCGTAGTTTTTCACGCCGTCTGCCAGCTTCACGGTGGCGGTTGCCGTTCTGTTGCCTGCGCCAACGTCGCTGAGCGTCGCTGTAACCGTGTACTGCTCGTTGAGCGCAAATTGCTCGCCGTTCACAAGGCTGTCAAACTTCACGCCGACGACCTCTACGTCCGCTGTTGCGTCGTAAATTTTTTCCGCTAAGTAAACGGTATCAACGGAAAGCTGCTTCGGATTAATGGTGAATTCGCCCAGGTCAAAGCTCTTATCGGCGATGTTCCGGCTGTTGACAACCCGCGCAGAGACCTTATATGAGCCTACGTTGACGGGCTGCTGTCCTTCTTCTACGCCGCTGTACGATACCGCAACGGTCTCAACGGTCTCGCTGTCGCTAAAGCGACCTCCCAGCGTAACCGTTGCGCCCTGAGGCTCGCCGGTGTAGGTGGCTGTGGTATCTTCAAAGGCAAAATCTTCTCTCGTGGGCGTAAGCGGCAGGATAACCTGATTCGGCTTAGAAGTATAGAAAGATTCGGGAAGGTTGTAGTTTTGGTTTTGCAGCAAAACAAATAGGGTTACCGTTTTTTGGTTGCCCACCTCTTCGTTGTCAAAGGAAGAGCCGAGAATGGTGTAGTCGCGCCCCACTTTGAGCGTGTCGCCTCCCGCAAGGTTGGCAAACAGCAGCTCCTGCACCGTTGCGTCGGCTGTGCCGTCGTAAACTTTTGGCGCAACAATGGCGCTGTCAACGGATATATCCCGCCGGGTAATGCTGCCGCCCTGCTTGGTATAGGTGGCGCCGCCGCTTAGCCGGTAGTTGCTGTCGCTGAGCTGCACGGTAGCGGTTATCGTCTTTCCGGAGCCTACCTCCACGCTGCCGTCGTACCTTGCTATCAGCGTATAGCCGGCGGGGGTAGCGGACGTTTCCTCGCTTGCGGTGCGAACAAAGCTTGCCGTGCCATTCCCCGGCACGGTATCCGTTCCGTCGTACACTTTGTCAAGCTCAATGCTAACGTCCTTTATTTTGATGGTATCCGGCACAATGGTGAACACGCCCAGCGCAAAAGTCCCGGTATCAACGCTTTCGTTGCCCTCAATCTTCACCACAATGGAGTACTCACCTGCATCTCTGGGTTGGGTGGGGCCCCCGTTGTAGGATACCGTGTAGCCGCCTGTGTAGGGGACGTCATCCGTCGTAGATACTATAACAGGTTGATATTGAGCATTATAAATTGCTTCTGTCGGGGCAAAGGAAAGCTTATCCGCCGCAAGCGAAATCTTTTTAATTTCCTGATTTTCAATTGGATAAGCATATTCTCCGTCGCTGGAGACAAGCTCGTAGCTGGGGTCTATTAGTTCGGGGTCAACCGCTACAAATGCCGTTTTGTTTGTGCCTGCGTTTTGGTTGTCAAAGGAAGCTGTCGCGCCGCACTCCTCCCCTCTAAGGGTAAGCGTTTTGTCGTCGTCTCCAAGCTTAAACCTCACGCTGTCCACGGTGGCCTCAGTGCTGCCGTCGTACGTTTTGGGCGCCACATAGGCGGTGTCAAACGTTATGGCCTGCTTGGCAATGCTACCCTGCACCGTAAATGTTGTGTCGAGGAAGACATAGCTGGAGGTGGGGAAAAAGCTCACGGCAACGGTTATCGTTTTACCGTCGCCCACTTTTTCATCGTCATACGCTGCGGTTGCCGTGTAATCTTTTCCGAGCTCAGGCGGATAGCTTTCCACAGTATTGCCAAAGGTTAGGCCGTTTACCTTGGCGCTGGTCGTTCCGTCGTAACCTTTGCTGGTTTCAACATCCGCGCCGGCAAGGGTTATCCTCCGCTGCTCAACGGTACCCGTTGCCCCCGTATAGCTTGGGCTGGCGAGCGTGTAGCTGGTGGCGGCGCCCGTTAGCGTTACGGTTACGGTGGCGGGTTTGCCCTCTCCTACCTCGGCGTTGCCAAAGCTGGCGGTGGCGGTGTAGTCCGTACCGAGCGTGAGGTCCGGCGATTCGCCCAGCTCATCCACAAGCTGCACCTCCTCTACCGTGGCGGTGGTGGCGCCGTCAAAAACCTTGTCGGCAATGGTTGCTCCGGTAATGGTAAGTCCGCTCTGCTTGATGGCGCCGGTGGCGCTGCCGTTCGGGTTGGGGAGGTTGTAGCTGGCGGCGGTGGCGGAAGCTTCGTTCAGCGCTACGGTATAGGTTACAGCTTTGTTGCTGCCTACGGCGGCGTCGGCAAAGGCGGCGTTGCTCACGGTGTAGTCCTCACCGAGCGCGAGGGCGTCGGGGCTTACCAGCCCTTCAAAAGCTACCTCTGTTACGTTGGCGAGATTCGAGCCGTCGTAGATTTTTTCTGCTACGGTTGCACCAGCAATGTTAATATCTTTTTTGTTAATGGTTGCCCCCGTAAACCGGCCGCTTGAGGCGGGGAGGGTGTAGGTGTCGTTGCTTGCCAAAACTACGGTTACGCTTCCGGCTTTGTTGTCGCCTGCGGCGGGGCTGTCAAAGGCGGCCGTCGCGGTGTAGTCCGTACCGAGCGCGAGGGCGTCGCTGCCCAGCAACTTGCCAAACGTTACCTCGCTTACGGTGGCGGTGGTGGCGCCGTCGTAGGTTTTTGGCGCTACGGTTGCGCCGTCAATGCTAATGCTTCTTTTTGTAATGCTTCCCCCCGTAAAGCTGACGCTGCCTGAGCCGACGAGGGTGTAGTTCTTGGCCCTATCGGAGGTGGTTGTCAGCGCTACGGTTCCGGATCCGGATTTGTTGTCGCCTATGCTGGCGTTGTCAAAGAGGGCGTTGGCGACGGTGTAGTCCGTACCGTGCTCAAGGATTTCGCCGTTTTGCAGCCCGTCAAATGCTACGATTACGGTGGCGTCGGCGTTGCCGTCGTACTCTTTTGTAGCTGCGGTTGCTCCGGCAACGCTAATGTCTTTTTTGGCAATGCTCTGCCCCGAAAGCGAAAATGCGGCGCTGCCGAGGGTATAGTTGGCGGCGTTGGTTGTCAGCGCTACGGTTCCGGTTACGGTTTTTCCGCTGCCTGCGGCGGGGCTGTCAAAGGCGGCCGTCGCGGTGTAGTCCGTACCGAGCGCGAGGGATGCTCCGCTTGGCAGCCCGCTAAAGGTTGCTTCGGTTACGGTGGCGGCGGCGCCGCCGTCGTAGGTTTTTGCCGCAATGGCTGCGCCGGTAACGCTAATGCTTTTTTTGGCAATGCTCTGCCCCGAAAGCGAAAAGGCGCCGCTGCCGAGGGTATAGTTGGCGCTGGCTGCGGTTGAGAGCGCTACGGTTCCGGTTACGGTTTTGCCGCTGCCTGCGTTGGCGTTGTCAAAGGAGGCCGTTGCGGTGTAGTCCGTACCGAGCGCGAGGGATGCTCCGCTTGGCAGCCCGCCAAAGGTTACCTCGGTTACGGTGGCGGCGACGCCGCCGTCGTAGGTTTTTGCCGCAATGGTTGCTCCGGCAACGCTAATGCTTCTTTTGGCAATGCTCTGCCCCGAAAGCGAAAAGGCGGCGCTGCTGAGGGTATAGTTGGCGGTTGAGAGCGCTACGGTTCCGGTTACGGTTTTTCCGCTGCCTGCGGCGGCGCTGTTAAAGGCGGCCGTTGCGGTGTAGTCCGTACCGAGCGCGAGGGATGCTCCGCTTGGCAGCCCGCTAAAGGTTACCCCGGTTACGGTGGCGGCGGTGGCGCCGTCGTAGGTTTTTGCCGCAATGGTTGCGCCGGCAACGCTAATGCTTCTTGGGGTAATGGTTCCCGTAACCTGCTGGCTGCTTGAGCCGGAAAAGGTGTAGTTGCTTGCCTTGGTGGTGTTGGTCAGCGCCACGTTTACGGTTACGGGTTTGCCGCTGCCTGCGTTGGCGTTGTTAAAGGTGGCGGCAACGGTGTAGTCCGTACCGAGCGAGAGGGTTTCGCTGTTTGCCAGCCCGCTAAGCGTTACCCCCGTTACGGTGGCGGTGGTAGTGCCGTCGTAGGGTTTTGCCGCTACGGTTGCGCCGGCAACGCTAATGCCTTTTGGGGTAATGCTTTGCCCTGTAAGCGAAAAGGAGTTGCTGCTGAGGGTATATCTTGAGGCGGCGGTTGTGGTGCCCATCGTTACGTTTACGGTTACGGTTTTGCCGCTGCCTGCGTTGGCGTTGTTAAAGGTGGCCGTCGCGGTGTAGTCCGTACCGAGCGTGAGGGGTGTTCCGCTTACCAGCCCGCTAAAGGTTACCCCCGTTACGGTGGCGGTGGTGGCGCCGTTGTAGGTTTTTGCCGCAATGGTTGCGCCGGTAATTGATATCGAACTCGTAGAGCTCGTAGCGCTGCTGTAGGTGATGTTGTCAATGGCAACAGGCTCTCCGCCCATACTCTGGTCATTTCGCCACGTGAAGATCAAATACCTAGTGCCGCCTCCGGCTGGGATGTTAATGGTCATATTTCGACAGGAGGTGTAGCCGGAATAATTCCCCCCATAATATATTCCGCTCGAGGCGTTCCCTGCGCCCGGTATGGATGACGCTACAGACACCCTCACATAATCATAGCCGGATTCGCCTGTCCCAATCGCGCTAAAGGAAAGCGTACCTGCCGCGTTGTCTATTTGGCGGTAGAAGTGCACTATGCTAGGAGAAGAGGTGCTGTAGCCGTAGGTGCCGGAGGCGCTGACGTACATGGAGTAGCTACCGCTGCAGCTCCTGGCAGTCCCCCTCTTCCACTTGTTGGTTTGGGCTCCGTTTACAATCGCCCAGCCATCCATGCCGGTCTCAAAGTCTGAGGTAAACGCAGTAGCATTTGCCACGTTGGCGGCGCCAAGCAGCAGGGCGCAGGCCATGAGTACAGAAATTTTCATCGTTTTCATTGCAGTTGTTGCTTTAATAATTTTCATAGCATTTCAAGTAAGAAATTAAATAACATATAGTTGAATAAAAATAGAATTTCTAATTAAAAATTTTTTACTGCACGCAGCCCTCAGGTGGCGCCGCTTTGATGGATTACCGAAGCTTTTTTAGGCTGCAATTTTCCGCTGCAATTCTGCAAATCTCCTCTTCCAGATATCCTCGTTCCCTCCTACCCCCTTCAAACTCCTCGTCCCCCCCTACCCTCCTAAGCGCTCCTTTCTTCCTCTTCCAAAAGAGAGCTCAAAAGTAATTAAAAACTTTTCAACAGACAAAATAAAAAGGTGGCTTTTCCGTTTTCCATTCCCCCTTTTCTGTTCATAACCCATACATCAACCTGCCCATCAGGTAGTTATAAGACATACAAAAAGCTATAATTTTAGCTAACGCTGAATTTATGGGGGTATTTTTGGGGTTGAAATCGGCAATATTGGGGGGTATTTTTCCCCTTGCTCGCCATTTTTTCGTCATTCTTAGGTTGATTTTTGTTTTTGCCGGTGGTATATCCATGCATAGTATTGTTAGATGCTCCGCTTCAAGCTTAGCTCTTAGCTTTTGATATTCGCAGCTTTTAGCTATTAACTCTTACATCGCTTAGTGTGCTTAGCTTTCAGTGCTTACTACCTTTAGCTTTTAGTGTTCTTAGCTTTTGGCTTTGCATGGTGCTGCTTTGTGCATAATATCAAGGGGTATTTCCTCCTCGTGGTTGCACCGCTGCGGTTGCCCGGAGGGGGATTAATAGAAAGCGCCGAAATTGAAAGAAATTTTGAATTCTAAATTTTGAATTTTGAATTACGCAAAGCGCGAAGTATCGTGCGTAAGCCTAATTGGAAATTTTGAATTTTGAATTCTAAATTTTGAACCGAGCGAAGCGAGCTCACGAACACCTTGAAAAAGAGGGCAAAAGTGAGTAATTGCGCAAAGCGCGAAATATAGTGCGTAAGCCTAATTGGAAATTTTGAATTTTGAATTCTAAATTTTGAATTACGCAAAGCGCGAAATATAGTGCGTAAGCCTAATTGGAAATTTTGAATTTTGAATTGCGCAAAGCGCGAAATATAGTGCGTAAGCCTAATTCAAAATTTAGAATTTAAAATTCAAAATTTCCCCAAGCGCGAGCTATACCCAACCTCATTAACCTCATTTGGCTACCAGCTACGGGGTAGCGCCTTGCCCTGAAAGGGCAGCATCTTCATAACCGCAGGTCAGCGACCTGCGGAAAACCCTACCTCCTCTTCACCCTGCCTGAAAGGCAGGACTTCGGCGCGTGCCCTATTTTTGTCACTTTCTCAGGTTTAGTAGAAGTCCTGCCTTTCAGGCAGGTAAATGGCTATGGTGCTGTCACTCCGCAGGTCGTTGACCTGCGGTTATGAAAATCCTACCCTACGGGTAGGGTAGGCAAACCTGCGTAATTTTCCCGCTGATTTTTGCCAAAATAATTGCATCAACAATCTCATTTTCAAATTTCTACGAGCTGATTTTCGGAAGAAAAATTTCGTGCTTTCTGAACACCCTACCCGTAGGGACGACACTTTATTAACCGTAGGCTTTAGCCTGCGGCAACGGCACGAGTAACCTCCCCTCACGGTCAAGTCCCGCAGGGACGGCACTTTATTAACCGTAGGCTTTAGCCTGCGGATTTAACCGGCGGACACGCTATGCTCTCGTGCTGTAGCCATTACCCTATCGCCATCCGCCGGCTAAAGCCTGCGGATAAGTGCCGTCTCTACGGGACTTTTTATGAATTTCAGAACCGTTTGTAATACAGCAAGATAAGTGATTGTTTCGGTCTT
>JAISLN010000188.1 GCA_031290835.1 Prevotellaceae bacterium | reverse complement strand
GTCGCGCATCAGCCCAAGCAAGACGCTGAGGTTTGCGTAGGCGCGCGCGCCGCCTCACTCGGCAGGCAGGCAGGCGGACATTTGCTCCTGCATTTCGCGGGCTTTTTGTCCCGCAGCGGCGGCAAAATTTTCGCCGCCATCGGCAAAGATAATCGCGCGTGAAGAGTTTACCAGCAACCCGCAGCGGCTGTTCATGCCGTTCTTTGCCACCTCCTCTAAGCTGCCGCCCTGCTCGCCAACCCCCGGCACAAGCAAAAAATGCTCGGGCGCTATTCGGCGAATATCCGACAGCATCCGGGCTTGGGTGGCGCCCACCACGTACATGGTGTTGTCCGGAGTGCCCCACCGCATGGAGGTTTCCAGCACCCGCTCGTACAGCATTTTTCCGTCCGCGCCGGCGGTCAGCTCAAAGTCGGAGGCGGAAGGGTTGGAGGTGAGCGCCAGCAAAACCGCCCACTTGCCGGCGTACTCCAGAAAGGGCTGCACCGTATCCCGCCCCATGTAGGGCGAAAGCGTAACGGCGTCCACCTCCATTTTTTTGAAAAAGGCTTCGGCGTATAGGCGCGAGGTGTTGCCAATGTCGCCGCGCTTGGCGTCGGCAATGATGAGCATGTGGGGGTAGCGCAGGCGAATGTAGCGCACGGTTTCCTCCAGCTGCACCCATCCGTCGGCGCCGCACGCCTCGTAGAATGCCAAGTTGGGCTTGAAGGCAACCGAATACGGCGCGGTAGCGTCCACAATTGCCCTGTTAAACGCCAGCATAGGGTAGCGCTCGCGCCGCAGGTGGGCAGGGAGCTTCTGCATATCCGAATCCAGACCTACGCACAAAAAAGATTTCTTGCGCCGAATTTGTTCGTAAAGCTGCTGTGCGCTCATTTTCTTTCTAAAATTAAAGTTACGTGTTTGCTTCGGAGGCTACGGTTACCGCCCGTTGCCCCCATTTTTTGGGGCAAATGTACAAAAATAATCGGGAACGCAGGGAAAACGCCGTGCGCCTTGCCCGCTGCGGCGCTCCGCGAAGGCTCCGTGCAGCGCTGTATTGTGGCGGCAAGCGTATTGCGCAAAATAGATGATTGATTTTTAGCTACCTTTGCAGCAAACAAGCTGAGCGCGAAAATTTATCAAAAAAAAACATCATGAAAATCCTGATTGTTGAAGACGAATATGCTCTACTGAAAACGGTAGAAGATTTTTTGCTGGCGGAAAAATACGTTGTGGAAAAAGCAACCGACTATTACTCGGCAATGGAAAAAATAATGCTTTACGAGTACGACTGCATTTTGCTGGATATTTCTCTTCCCGGCGGCAGCGGGCTGCAAATCCTTAGCGAAATGAAAAAGGAAAATAAAACGGGCAACATCATTATCATATCGGCAAAAAACTCGCTCGAAGACAAAGTGCAGGGGCTGGATTGGGGCGCGGACGACTATCTGACAAAGCCTTTTCACCTACCGGAGCTCCATGCGCGCATCAAAGCCGTGATGCGGCGCAAGCAGCAGAACGGCAAGCCAACGGCGACGCTGGGCAACTCGCTGGTGGATTTTGCGCAGCGGCAGCTGCACGTGAACGGTCAGCTTCTGAAGCTTAACCGCAAAGAATTTGACATGCTCGCCTTTTTCGTCATCAACAAAGACCGCCTGATTACCAAAGACGCCTTGGCAGAACACGTGTGGGGCGATAGCTTTGACATGGCAGACAGCTTTGACTTCGTCTATTCGCAGGTTAAAAATCTGCGCAAAAAGCTGAACGACGGAAGCTCGGACATGGCGATAGAAAACGTGTACGGCGTTGGTTACAAGTTGACGATATGAAGCTCATTACCTATTTAATCTCCCGCATAACGCTGTCTTTTACGGCAATCATGCTGATTTGGGCGGCCATCTATTTCTTTCTGCAAATGAAAGAAATACACGACGGCATTGACGAAGGCCTCACAAACCTCAAGCAGGAGTTTATCGCCAAAGCCGATGCAGTGCCCGGATTTGCTGATATTTTGAAAGCAAACACCCCGCCGAATTTCGCTATCGAGGAAATTTCGGAGGAAGAAGCCGCAGCAATCGTCGAAAACTTTGCAACAACCGGCGTATATTTTCCCACCGAGCTCGAAAAGGAAGAAGTCCGCATGCTCACCACAGCATTTCGATGCAGGCAAAACGGAAAATACTACCGGCTGCAATTCTTCATCTCTACCGTCGAAAGCGACGATTTGATAAAAAACGTGCTCTTCCTCCTGTTGGGGCTGTGGGTCGCGCTCTCACTGACGATATTTGTTGTCAGCAAAATCATTGTTGCAAAAGCCAACAAGCCTTTCTACCGGCTGTTGGACGAATTGAAAAAATTTCGGCTGGACAACAGCCGGATGATTGACCTCCCTCCTGCCAAAATTAGGGAGTACATGCAGCTGAACAGCTCCGTCAAAGAGCTGCTCGAAAAAAGCATTCGGATTTTTACCGAACAGAAAATTTTCATCGAAAACGCTACGCACGAGCTGCAAACCCCGCTTGCTATCGTCATTGCCAAGCTGGAAACCCTGCTCGAAAAATACCGGAACAATGGAGAGCTCATGAAAGAAATTGCAGGCGTACTGACCGTTCTAAACCGGATGAGGCGGCTGAACAGCAATCTTTTTCTTCTTTCCAAAATAAAAAATAGGCAGTTTACGGAAATCCGCTCCATGAATTTGCGGAAAATACTGGAAGCGGTGCTCGCCGAGTTTGAAGACGTTGCCGCATACCGGCAAATCGCGGTGGAGCAAAAGGGCGACGCTGCGCCAAGCCTGCCAATAAGCGAAGACCTTGCCCACATTCTCTTTACCAACCTTGTAAAAAATGCCATCGTTCACAACGAGCAAAACGGGAAAATCAGCATCCGCTATGCCGCCGACGCAATCACCATTTCCAACACCGGCAATAGGGCTGCCCTCGCGCTCTTTGAGCGCTACCGTACCGGCGCAGGCGATGAAAAATCGTTGGGGCTGGGACTTTCCATCGCCAAGGCCATTGCCGACCTCTACCAAATAGGCCTCAGCTACTATCACGACGGCGAAATGCACGTTTTTAGGCTGTCGCTGCGCAACGCCGGCCAACGCTGATTGGAGAAGAGGCGGCTAAAAAAATTCTGTTTTTCCCAAATCTTTCCAAAATTGCCCTTTATCTTTGCCTGCGAAATCAACACCATTAAAAAAAAAGAAAAAATGAAAACACTAAAAATTTTAAGCGTAGCGGCCGGTCTGCTCTTCATGCAGGCAGCGGCGGCACAGAATCCGGCGATTTCCACCCGCTACTCCAACGAAGAAATCGTGCAAATGCTAAAGGCACACAGAACGTCCCATTCGCGGGATGTCATTCCGCCTGCAAATATTTGGCAAAAGTTCATGGCCGATTTTCCGAAAGCGTCCGATGTGGAGTGGGAAGCGTCCGATAGCGTTTACGAGGTTGAGTTTGACGTAAGGTTCAGGGATTGCAAGGCGTACTATGACGTTAGCGGCAGCTTGCTGATGACCGTTGAGGAAATGTACCGCTCGGAGCTGCCCGCCGTCGTAAAAAATGCCGCAGAAGCCCAATATCCCAAATTCCACTTTGAGGACATGGACAGAATCCGCCGCGGAACGGAGGTCTTCTACAAGGTCGAAATGGAGCTTCGCGACGCGGAAGTCGAGCTGCTGATACAGCCGAACGGCGTAATATACTCAGAAAGAATGGATTATTAAATATTTATAAGGAAAAGGAAATATTCACCATGGGAAGAATTGTATTTTATGCGACGTTTCTTGCTGCCGCAAGCCTGATTGCCGCCTGCGAGGAGGAAAAAAACATTCAGGCAAACGAGCTGCCGACAACCAGCCTGACATTTGTCGAAACGCACTTTCCAGATGTTGAGATAACCGCCATTGTCAGAGAAAAGGAAGGTGCGGGAGCAGACTATACGGTTTATCTGGCAAACGGCTTCGATATTGAGTTCTCCAAATCGGGCGAATGGAACGACGTGGACGGACGTCTGTCGCCCCTTCCCGAAAGCGTTCTTGCCTTGCTGCCGGAAAGCTTGCCGGAGTACGTTGCCGCCGCTTTTCCGAAGTTTTGGATAGTGGAAGTAAACAGAGAACGCTACGGGTACGAAATCGGTCTTTCCAACGGCATAGACTTGAAGTTTAACTCCTCCGGACATCTTATAGGGGCGGATGATTAGCGGAGGCGAAAAAAGAGCGACAACAATATCACATGTTACAGCAGCAAAGCAAATTTGACCGTTGGCTACCTGCCGACGATTCGATAAAAATCCCAATGCTTTCAGCTATTGCAGAAAATATTTTCTCTCCCGCTTGTATATATGAATGAAATGGGGTAAATTTGCAGAAATTTTTCAGAATAGATTATGTTGCTCGAATTTTCAGTGTCCAACTATCGGTCTATCGGGGAAAAGCAGACGTTAAGTTTAATTCCTGCCCCGAAGCAAAAAGACCACGAACAAAACATTATACTTAAAAATGGCAAGTATCGTGCTTTGAATGCCATTGCCCTATATGGCGCAAATGCCGGTGGAAAATCCAATATCCTCATGGCTATGAGTTTGTTAAATAAAATTGTACGCATTTCTGCCCGAGCTACTTCTACGACAAAGCTACCTTACGACCCATTCCTACTGCGAGAAGGCTGGATGAATAAGCCTACAGAATTTGAGATTCTGTTTGTTATTGACGAAAATCGCTATCGTTACGGTTTCTCTTTTACCGCAGATGAAATTAAGCAGGAATGGCTGTTTCGCAAATCGGCGGGTAGAGAGGTAAGTCTGTTTGAGAGAGAAAATGATACAATAGATGTAAGCTCCGGTTTTAAGGGGTCAAAAAAAGTTCTTGACGCGGCTGTTGAAGCCACCCGCGCTAATGCTTTGTTCCTTTCGTTTTGTGATATGTTCAACGTGGAAGAAGCCAAGCAAATTATGCAATGGTTTAAGCATTTCAGCATGATAGACGGGCTAAATACAGAGATGGAAGAATTTAAAACCGTAGAGCTTTGGCAAAAAGAAGAATACAGGGATAAAATAAAACAATATCTTTCCTCTGTTTGCTTGAACATTGAAGATGTAGATGTCATAGCTAAAAATTTCGAAGAAACAGATCTGCCTGCCGATATGCCCCGCGATATGCGTTCTCTTTTAGCAAAACAATTACAAGGGTCACAGGGTTATGCGGTGTTTGCCAAGCACAGAATGTACGATATGGAAATGCGGCCAACCGTAAAAACTTTTAGCTGGAAATGGGAAGAGAGAGAATCTGCGGGTGCAAAAAAGGCATTGCATTTGAGCGGTCCTATCTTATGGGCGTTGGCAAACGGTAGCGTTTTGATAATAGACGAAATAGAGGCTAAACTTCACCCAATCATGACGCTAAATACGATTGATGCTTTTTTGAGTAAGGAGAGTAATCCCAATAATGCACAGCTGATTTTTGCTACTCACGATACGAATTTGTTGAGCTTCGCAAAGCTGCGAAGAGACCAAATTTATTTTGCCGAAAAAAACAGCTGGGAAAGTACGGAAATATACTCCCTTTCCGATTTTGTATATTTTGGAGCAAAAGACGGAGCGTTTAAATCCGAAAAAGAGCGACCTGATACTGATAAAGAAAAAAGATATATTGAAGGCAGGTACGGCGCCATACCTGCCTTAGGCAATTTTCAAAACTTTATTCGCGGCATACAATGGCAACCAAAGGAAAAATAAATAAACTACCGCTGCGGGATACGGAGGAAAGACCCGTAAGGTGGCGAAAATATAAATGTCTGATTTTGATAGTATGCGAAGACGAAAAGACAGAGCCCTATTACTTTACGAGCATCAAAAACCAGCTCCCGAATGAAACGGTTTTTCTTCGACCGGTTGGAACAGGGAGAAATTCAAAAGGAGTTGTTGAGCAGGCAATTATTGAAAAACAAAAGCTACTTGAGGAATCCAACAAAAACGTGGATGATATTTGGGCTGTCTTTGACAGAGATGATGCTGACAAGTCGGAAAGCAACAGGGAGAGATTTGCGAAAGCATTTGAAATTGCCGATAAATCAAATATTAAAGTAGCGTACAGCAATGAAGTTTTTGAATTATGGCTGCTTTTACATTTTTCGGACGTTAGCTCAGAAATTCCAATGCCAAGAAGGGATATTTATTCCGCATTGGAAAATTCTATTAATAAAGGCAGAACTACTGCCACCAAATTTACTTATTCTCATGGCGATACACAGGTAATTGATATTGTTCTGGCGTCGGGTAACGAATCAGAGGCAATTAAGAGGGCTGAAAAGCTGGATGAAATACACAGGAAAATTGGTAAAAAACCTATAGATGCCAATCCGAATACACTTGTTTACCAATTAGTAAAAAAGTTAAGAGCGCTTATTGATTACTATGCTTAGCATCTACCATGATGCAGGGGCTATCTGCATTGCTCCCTGCGCTTAGGCAAGCAGCTCCTCAAACGTTTCCACGCACACCTCCGTAAAATCATTTATCACCAAGTCGGCTTTTGCCAACGCTTCGCGCGACATGATTTGCGCAATGGCTATCACCTTCATGCCGGCGTTGTGCGCCGCCTCAACGCCTATCACGGCGTCTTCTACCACCACGCACTGCGAGGGGGCAAGCCCCATGGCCGCTGCCGCCTTGAGAAAAACTTCGGGGTGAGGTTTACCGTTTTTTACCTGGGAGGAGTTGATAACCGCTGTGAAATAGCCGCGGATGTTTAGCCCGTC
>JAISLN010000187.1 GCA_031290835.1 Prevotellaceae bacterium | reverse complement strand
TTCCACGTGTCGAACCGGGTGTTGGAGTAGGCTATGTTTACAAAGTTGATTTCGCGGAAGATGCGCCACTCCACGCCGCGGCGGTCGTAGTCGGCAATGCGGTTGGCGGGGAGGTTGGTTACCTCCACCTCGAGCGTATTGCTGCCGGGCTGTAGCAGGTCGCCAATGTTGACCTCAAACGGAACGGCAAACAGCGTACCTGCCTTTTTGCCGTTGACCCTCACCACGGCGCTTTCCCTCACGTCGCCCAGGCAGAGGCGGTATTCCTTCCCCTTCTCCTTTTTGCCGATGCTGAGCTGCGTTTTGTACAGGGCCGTGCCCATGTTCCTTGTCAGCGTATCGTTGCCCAGCTCCGTCCACGAAGCCGGCGCGGGCAGGCGGAATACCGTTTGCACCGGCGGCTCGCTTTCCACGAATTGCAGGCTCCAGCTGCCCTTCAGCGCAATCTCCCTGCCGGACGGTTGGTAGTAAACCCAATCGTCCGCTTGGACGTTTTTGGCGGTGAACGTTTTCAGGATGATGGATTCGCCGGGGCGGAGCTGCAGGTAAGCTTCCGTAGCGCCATTGGCACTTCTCAGGCGGGCTTTTCCCTTCCGCCCGGTCATCGGGTCAAAAAGCACGGCGCTCTCGGCGGGCGTTCCCAGCGCTACCCAGCCGTCCGTCGGGTTGTTTTTTAGCATGGCAAAGAAGTAGATGTAGCCCTCGTTGTGCCGGCGGCGGATGAGGTTTCCGCCGTTGTGCCGGACAAATGCTTCGCTACCTTTTTCGTACTTCGAGAGGATTTGGGCGGTTGTTGGCGGCGGCGCGTCGGGCAAGCCGGCGAGGCTGTCGGGGTATCTGCCGGCAAAGTGGACCGCCGCGCCCTGCCGCTCCAGCTCGCGGATGTGCGCCATGGTTGCCGCAGCAATTCGCTTGACGGAGGGGAGTATCAGCGCCTTGTAGCGGGCGCCGCCTTCGGTCTTCAGCAGCCCGTTCTCCACCGTTGTTGTCAGGATGAGGCGGTCGGAGATGTAGTCCGCGTCAAACCCGCTGCGCATGATTTCCTCCGCCGTTTGGTTAAATCCGTCCAGCCGGTGGAGAACGTTGTGGATGGAAAAAGCAAGGTAGTACTTGCCGCGCATTTCGTGCAGAATATCTCGGATGGGCAGGTAAAGCAGGAAATCGTTGTCCGGCTGTCCGCTTTGCAAAAACGACTGCGCACGGGCAATGTACTCAAAGAAGGCGGGGGCGTCGCGCCAGATGCTGTTGGTGGGCGACATGTCGATGGAGGCGTAGAACTTCCAGCCGGGCCACGCCGCCTCGCTGGGCGAGTAGGTGGCGCCGTGAAAAAAGACGCGGTTTACGCCCGAAGTAAACATGGCGTCAATTTCCGGCTTGCACTGCGACAGGGACGTTCTGAAGTGCTCGGTGAGCCACGTAAATGTTTCCGACGAGGTGTACTTTTTTCCGGTAACGTGCGCAGCGGAGGAGGCGTACTTCAGGATGACGGGGCTGCCGTCGTTCGGCTTGCGGATGGAATCCTTGCGCAGCCCGGGTATGTCGAAGTCCGTAACGCCAAACGATTCGCATTCGGGGACGTCCACCATGGCGTACAGGTCGAGCAGGTTTGCCGGCGAGCCGTGCGCCTGATTTCGGGTGGTTGACCCGTGGGCGTGCGCCCAGTCTGTCCAAACCTGCGTAAAGTTTTCCCGGAGCAGGTCGCCTACCGTTTCGCGGTAGTCCGCCATTACGCGGGCGGAGGCTTCCGTAGCGCCTCCGGCAAGCAGCTCGGGGAAGTAGTCCTGCAGGCGGTATCCGCGCCGTTGCTCAAATTCGTACAGCAGGCTTGGCGTCCAGTCGGCGCCGTAAACCTCGTAGGAGTCGTTGAAAAACCCGTGCGGATAGGGAACTTTTGCGGCGGCAAAAGCCTTGTCGAACTTGCCAAAGTAGCGCTGCACCGCCTCTTTGTTCAGGTGATCCAGCACGTAGCCCTGTCCGCCGGGGGCTGCGCGCTTCACCTGTTGCAGGGTTTTCCCCACAAAGAGGGCTATCAGCTTGCAATCTTTTTCCGGCGGAGCTGTCCAATCAAGCTTTCCATCGGGAGCAACTTTGTCTGTGATATCCCAGCGCTCGCCGGAGGATTCGGCAAAGGCCATCAGCTTGCCGAGGCGCGCCATCGCCCGCTGCTTTTCGTCCCCCACGGTAATCGCTTCCTGCAGCGCCTGCCCCCCCTTGAGCGCATACGTTTGGAAAATCGCTTTGGTAGCGGCGTCATCAAGCGTTACTTCGGGGCCGCCGAAGGGCCAGCCCGTGCCGTTGCTCATGTCCACGCCCATCCCCAGCCGTTTGGCTTCCGACTGCGTAAACGACAGCATGCCCATCCAGCGGGGCGAGAGGTAGCTGATGGCGTTGGCTTCGCGCCCCTTTACGCCGTAGATGGGCGTTACCTCCACGCCGCCAATGCCGGCGCGGCTCATGGCCTCCAGGTTGCGGGTCAGGTTGGCGGAATCCACGTCGCTGCCCATCCACCACCAGCGCGTCCAAGGCTTGGCGTCCTGCGTAACTTCGGGCCACGAGGCGTCGGCGGCCTGCAGGCTGTGTTCGGCAAGCAAGCATAGCGCTGCGGAGAAAACGAAAAAAGGGTGAGTGTGCTTCATAAGTAGCGTTAATGATTTAAAAATCGGAAATAATTCTAAGGATACGAGAGGTGGTCGTGCTCTACCGCTGCGCAGACCACGACTTTGCCCCGCTTGGGAGCTTCGAGGCAAAGGGGAAATCGGAGGTGGAGTACATCATATTAGCCTACCATGGGGATGGGGGGGCTGTTTTTGGTTATAAGGTGCCAAAAAAGCACCGTAAGCGGGATGAGCGCATATCCAAGTATGGTGAGTATTGTCCGCTCTATCGGGCGGTTTTTGTAGTATTCATGCAGCAAACGGTCCCGTTTGTAGTTCTTGCCTACGTGTATATCCTTGTATGTTTTCATGGCTTTTTGGGTTTACTTGTTTTTTAGTTAGCCAAATATAGCAGAAAAATTCGCACAGTATACAGCACATCAGCGAAAAATAACTAAATAATGCTAAACGGGAATATTAAACGCATTGCTCGAAATTTTATAGCAACTTGTGGCAGCGTAAAACGCGCTCCGATTTTTTTGCTACATTTGCCGGAAAAAACATAGCTAAGCTGCCCTACTTGATATGATGTACGACCTTGAAATGATAAGAAGCTTTTACCGGCAATTTGCCGGTAAGGTGGATGCTATCCGCAAAAAAGTTGCCCGCCCGATGACGCTTGCCGAAAAAATTCTGTACGCTCACCTGTA
>JAISLN010000186.1 GCA_031290835.1 Prevotellaceae bacterium | reverse complement strand
TCCCCCCGCTGGTTGATGATGGCGGATATGCCGGTGTTTGCCGAGCGGGCAATGCTGCGCCGCGTTTCGATGGCGCGGAGGCTGGCGTAGCGCAGGTGCTGCCGGTGGCCGGGCGTGTTGCGCCACCAGCCGTCGTTGGTGATAATCATCATCACGTTGGCGCCCTTTTTGACGTACTCCGTGTAGAACTGCCCAAAGACAGACTCGTAGCAGATGGCAACGCCCGCCCTGAGCCGTCCGCTGCCGGAGCTAAACGCCACCCGCTCCTTTTGCGTACCCAAGCCTCCCGACGTGCCGCCCAGGTTAATGGCAAAGCGGGCTATGAGCTTGTTGAGGTATTTGGGGTAGGGCAGCATTTCCACACCCACCACCAGCTTGGACTTGTGGTAGCGCTGCACGCAGCCGCTGCTGTCGGTTTGCAGGGCGGTGTTGTACACTTCGTAGCGCCGGTCGGAGCTTTTCATGGTGCGGGCGGTGGGCGGAACGTCTTCGTTGTCGCCAAAAAGGTAGTAGGTGGTGGCGCCGGCCACAAAGCTGATGTTGGGATGCCGCCCGCAAAACGCCTTGAGGCGAAGCATCACGCGATTTTGCTCAAGGTCGTTCTCCCATAGGCTTCCCTCCAGCGCCGTTTCGGGGGCAATTACGTAGTCCGTGCTGTCGGTGGCGACGCTTTCGGCCTGCGCCATGATAATATCCTGCTGCTCCTGCGCGGTCATGCCGCCAAACTTGTCGTTGAACGGGTCAATGTTGGGCTGCAGGATGGCAACGCGGCAGGGATTTTCGGCTTCCCGATAGGTGTGGAAGCGCACAAGCGAAAGCGCACACGGCGCAACAACCAGCACGGCAAGCGCTACCTTTTCTACCGCCGCAGCGCGGAGGTTGAAGAGCTTGAAATGCTGTTTTTGCAGGATAAAAAGCACCAGCAGGTTGCACAGCAGCACCCACAGCGATCCTCCCAGCGCCCCCGTGTACTCGTACCACTGCACCAGCTTGACGTCTTTGGCAAATCCGTTGCCCAGCGTGAGCCATGGCCACGTAATTTCGGCGTCGAAGTAAAACCACTCCCACGTGAGCCAGAGCGCCGCGAGCGAGGCGTAGCCAATGGCGCTGCCCGCCCTCCGCTTGATGAGGTGAAACAGCCACAGCACCAGCAGCATTTGCGCCGAATTGCCGATAACCGCGCCTACCATGCCAAAAAGCGTAGCGTTGTATATCCACCACGTGGTAGCAACGTTCCAGAGCAGCAGGCAGAGCCACGCATACTTCCAAAATCCTCGCCGATGGCTTACGGCGAAATCGTGCTCCACCACGAGCAGGGGCACAAACGCCACCAGTAGCAGCAACCCCGAAAAGCTTTCGTACCACGGCAAGCTCAGCAGCAGTGCGCTGAGCAGCGTTAACAGCAAATGTTTACGCATGATGAGTGTTTGTTTTAATTTTGCGCAAAGCTACGTAATTTTTTCTGATTTCAAAGGCATTTCTCTTTCATAATCTACAAACAATTGCTACTTTTGTGCGCTATATGGACATTCTTCTTCTTCTCATAAAAGGTATTTTTGTAGGGCTTCTGGCGTCGGTTCCGCTTGGTCCGGCGGGAGTGCTGTGCATTCAGCGTACGCTCAACCGCGGTCGGCGCGCCGGATTTTTTTCCGGCATGGGGGTTGCCCTTGCCGACACGCTGTTTGCTGCGGTGGCGGTGCTTAGCCTATCTGTGGTAGAGGAATGGATAGCCGACAAGGAGAACAGCCTACAATTGCTGGTGGGCGTTGTTGTGGTGGCGGTAGGCGTCAAGATTATGCTCACCAACCCGGTGAAGCAGCTGCGGGCGAGCGGCAAGCAACGGCAGGGCAACCTTGGAGGTGCGCTGATTTCGCTCTTCTTCCTCACCATTAATCCGATAAACCTGCTGCCGGTGCTGTTTTTGGTCGGGCTGTTCAAGGTGAGCGTAAGCGGCGTGTGGCATATTGTTCCGATGCTACTGGCCGTGCTGGCGGGAGCGCTGGGGTGGTGGTTTTTTTTGTCCACCCTCGTGTCGCACTATCGCAAACACTTTAGGCTAAGGCAAATGTGGTGGATAAACAAGGTGTCGGGCGCCATCATCCTTTTGCTTGGCTCGCTGGCTTTCATCGACGGCGTGGTAAAGGTAGTGAAATCGCTCCTTGCGTAGGGCGAAGAGAGCTTGAGAAGGAAGAATAGCGCGAAAATTATTTTGCTCGTTATCCATTATAGTTGTATCTTTGCACGCCAAAGTAACAGGGTCCCATAGCTCAGCTGGATAGAGCAACAGATTTCTAATCTGTGGGTCGCAGGTTCGAATCCTGCTGGGATCACTAAATTAAAAATGCTTCAATAGCAACGTTTTTGCGGGATACAGCCAAAAGTATCCCGCTTTTTTTACGCTCAAATTTGGAGACTATGTTTCAAATTTGAGAAATTTGCACTAAATTTGTGGTCAAATAATAGACCTAAAATCGACCCGAAATGGTAATAAAACTTTGCATACGGCAAAACAAGCAGCGGACTGACGGAAGTTACTCGCTCTACTTTTCTTTTGCAAACGGAGGTAAAACACGCTACATTGCGTCAAGCGTAGCAATACCATCAGTCAAAAACTTCAAAAACGGACAAATTGTAGGCACACCTAACGCGAACTATAACAACGCAAAGCTTAACCAGCAGCTAATAGACTACCAAAAGGCTTATGATAATCTGCCGTTGCACGTCAAATATGCTGGCCTTGATGCTATACTTAGTGCGTTGAGAAGTACTAGGGTAAATACGCTTTCATTTCGACAATATGCGCAAAAAATTATAGACGACTACCAGACACAGGGTAAAGGTAGTTGGCGAGTAAAAGAGCAAGCATTGAAGAAATTTGTAGAGTTCTATGGAGAATTGCCAATCGAATCAATAACCAAAACAGCCATCATAGCGCTAATGGAATATTTACAAAGAAACCTGTCCGAAACAAGTGTTGGTATATGCCTGCGCGAAATAAAATCAATATACAACATGGCAGTAAATGATGAAAAACTTGCCCTTAATGACAAACAGCCATTTAAAGGAATAAAAATCCCAAAAGGCAAAAAACGAGAAATCGCGCTTACTGTTGAAAACATACAGGCTATACAAGCCCTTCCGGTAAACTATAAAACAGAGCAAGTAGCCAAAGATATTTTTGGGATAATACTCTGTCTTGGCGGCATCAATATGAAAGATTTGCTGGCGCTCGCTCCGTCACAAAATGGTCGCGTCAGCTATTACAGGGCAAAGACCGACACAACCAAGGATGAAGATGTAAAAGTTTCTCTAGCTATACAGCCGGAGTTGGCGCAGCTGATTGCAAAGTACAAAGGAACGGAGAGCCGACTATTTGATTTTGGGTATAGATATGCCAACTATCTGGACTTTGTGAGATACATCAACAAAGGGCTAAAAAAAATAGCGGCAAAGGCAGGCGTTAACGTGACGTTGACCACATCCGTAATCCGCCACTCGTGGGCTACAATTGCCGATGAGTTGGGGGTCAGTGAGAACGTGATAGACTATGTCTTAGGGCATTCGGTGAGGGGTATGGCAATGAAGTACATTCACCGGCGCTACAAGGCTGCCGACGAAGCAATCCGGTTCGTGCTTGATGCAATTGACGAAACAAGTAGTAGCAAATGATTTAAATATAAAGTTGAGATGAAAAAAAACAGCGATACGGAAAAACCGAAAAGAAACAGCCAGACGGAGAAAATCATAGCGCGTTTGGATGAATACGTAGCCCAGCGAGGAGATAACTATGCCCAGCTGACGGCGGCAATTGGCGCAAGCGTTGGCTACTTTTCCCTGATGCGCAAAACAAAAGGATCGTTAGGCGCCGAAATGCTTTCGCGCATATTGACGCACTATAGCGACCTGTCGGCGGATTGGCTGCTAACCGGGCAAGGAACCATGCTGAAGGGGAATCAACCCACTCGCCACGTGCAAACCTACGCGAAGCGAGAGAAGCTGCTAAAAGCAATAGATAGCACCATCAAAATACTTGAGCAAAATGTAGCAACGCTCAAAGAGCAAAAGGCAGAGCTTAATCATTTGCTACACTAACTATGCTTTATCTTCGCGGAAGTCGGCAGCGGGCTTGCGCGGCGCTATTCCCATTTCCTCGCAGCTCTCAAAACTCTCTATACCGGCTTCAAAATCGGCTCGTAGCTCGTCTATCGTGTTGCCTTCGTACAGGATAAGGTCGTGCGTCATTCCCAGAACTTTACCCACAAAGCAGCCGTCCGCTTTACTGTATTCTATGCTGCCGATGTAGCCTTTGTATTCCAAGTTGTTCATTTTTACAGGTGTATTTTCCTATTTTGACGTTCTTGTTGTACCACCTTCCTATCAGGAGTATTCCTGTAGAGCCTTGGGCTTCCTTTCTCTGTATCCCATTGTGCATATACCGTTTGCTTGCGCCCTATTTTGTCGGTTACGTTCTCAAGCTTTACAACCTCTCCGGCAGCAAGGGCTTGTTGTTGTCCGGGTGATAGCTCCACGCCACCAATTTTTTTTACGGCTTTTGTTTGGAGAATTGATAGCAAACGTTTATCTTTGTAGTCGGATGTTAAAGGTGGAGTTGATGCTCCACACGTTTCGTCCAACACGGTGTCCTCACTTAATTGCAACGATGGAGATGTTAGTCCGTTTGCGTGATTGGGTGAGGTTTTTTGTTGAAGAAGCTGAACGAAATCAATAAGCCTGCCTTTTTCTATCTGTGTTAACCTGTGGTCGTAATATCTGGAGCCGTCATTCATAACCCCAACAACCATCTTAACCGTATAATCTACGCTGTCTATTTTTAGGCCACAAGCATAATACCTGTAGGCTACCATGTTGGGATGTTTCAGGTAATCCTCATTGACCAGCTGCGTAATAAATATGGCATTCTCTACTATTTTAGGTATAGCGGCAATAGATTGTACATGTTCTTTATCCTGATAGTCGTGCTGCAAGATTTCTTTCAAACCGCCATTGTTTTTACTTGAGGTTAGCATAACAACTTCTCCCGTATCCTTATTGGCGTACGTTCCGCGTAGATTTCGTCCGTATTCAAGCGCATTTCTCCTGTATACTCTCAAATCTTCGCTATACGGCACCTCCTTGCCGCTAATCTCAACGGACTCGCTTTTACACAGCTTCTCAAGCCGAGCGGCTTTCTCTGCGTCCATTCCAAGCGAAACTTCAAAAATATCCGCTCTTATTTCTTTATCGGCATCTGTTTCCATGATTTTGTTTTACATAAAGAAAACCACCCTATATTGAGTGGTTTTCTAACAAATTCAGCGAATCTTGCCACGCCAATCCGGTTACTTCCGCGTACACATCGTTGTTCTCTTCGATGTTATCTTTACCCCACCTCCCGACGTTTCTGTTGTAGATGTACCGAGTATTTCTAAGTCCTGAGCGTCTTTTTCGGTAAGATTACAATGCGTTGTCGTCGTCGAAGTTGTTGTTGGTGAAGCGCCCGAAGGAGTCGTGGTGAGAGTCGATACGCAGTCATAGCAATATCTTGCCTCACCACCACCACCACCACCAGAATTATTATTATCATCATCTCCGCTACATGCCGTAGCGCTTAGCAGCAGTGCAGCCGCGCCAAACAAAAATAGTCTTTGTCTCATAATTCATAGATTTTTAAAATTGTGAATAAACAACGCCGCAAAGTTAGTATAAATTTTCCTTTTTGGAAAAAATAAATTTGAGAATAATTTCATGCTGTAGAATGTTCGTGTTGAAATCCGCTATTTGGTACGCATAGCAGATTTTCATGCCGCCAATTTGCAGCTGTGCCAGCGCCGCCAAGTTCAGCGGATTTTGCCACGCTACGCCCACCCCCAGCAGGCTGTTTATCGTGTAGAGCGTGCTGCCCTGTAGCAGCATTTTTTCGCCCTTTACCCATCCGGCTTGGGCGTGCACCTCCCACCTGTTTTTCTTTTGCGAGGCGTCTTCGTAGTAGCCACCCTCGTCGCTACGCCCAACGCCAACGCTATAGCCGGCTTGCAAAAACACCTGTTTATTCATCATTGCAGGCGAATAGGCGGATACGTAGTAGCTATCCCCATGCAGATACATCCCTGCCTGCGCGTGAAATTGCCAAGCGCTTGAGCTGCGCGACGCCAAGCTCGGATCAGCGTCGTACCCCGGCATGTTGTCGTACCTCCTGCCGGACTCGGTGGCGCCGAGCGCAACGCCAAACCCCAGCCGCGTACTTTGAGATAGGCGAATTTGGTAGGCGTAGGACAGCAACGCGCTATACTCGCTGTATGCTCCTATGCTTGTTCCGTATGCCCCAACACCGAAAAACATGCTGTACCCGGCATCGGATTCGGCGGAGTTCCTTCCAGAAAAGTAGTAGGGATTATGGCTGCCGGAGCTGGTAGAAAAGGGTACCGTCACCTGTAGCGTCGCCTCCTTAGGTGCGCCTTCAAAGCCGTACAGGCGATATTGCCCGTACAGCGCTGCATCTACCGCTGTTGCATCCGACATGGCTGCCGGATTTGTGAGCTGCCGATGGGCGTAGTACTGCGTTGGCACGCGCTGCATCCGCGCTGCCTCCTGCGCGAATACCGAAGGCGTTGCAGCCAAAAGTAGTAGTATGGGCAGCGCTACTTTCATTCCTCTTTTACCAGCTCAAAAAATCCCTTTTTCAGCGGCTTGCCATCACTTTTTGCTCCAAAAAACATGTAGTAGTACGTTCCGGTATTCAGCCCCTCGCCGCAAAAATTATTGTCGTAGGGCGACGCATCGTAAATTACGTTGCCATTATGGAACAGCACCACAAGGCGCGAGCTGGCAAACTTTTCAATGCCTGTAATCTCAAAGCAATCGTTGATGCCATCGCCGTTGGGCGTAATAGACTTTGCAAAGCTCAAGTCAGGGAATGGGAATACTGTCAGCCCATCGGCTTCAAACGGCTCGCTGTTTTTGCTGACAACCCGCTTTGTGGCCGTGCTGGTTTCAGACGGAACATTCTCCAGCCCCATCCCCTGCGGATTCTTGTAGTAAATTAAGTAGGTATCCGTAACTTTTGGGCTTTGGGCATGCAGGTAGGCAACATCAACGCCGGCAAGCTGCACCGGCTGGGAGAGCTCGTACACCTTCGAGATGCTGTACTCGCCCTTGTGGTACCAAGGCTCATGCCTGCGGGTTAGCAGCAGCGAATCGTAACCTGTTGCAGCGGTAAAGCTCATGCCCATACCTGTAGCCACCCTATCGGAAACGGGGAATGTCGGCAGCATCTTTTCAATCTTCCCTCCGGTAGCGTAGCTCTCCTCACTTTCGTTGAGCATGTCCCCTTGCAGCCTGATGGTGGAGTTCAGCAAGTTTAGCATCCCATTCATCACAATATCACCTGTAATGTTGAGAGTGTTCGTGTTTATAGATGTTTCACCATCAACGCGCAACGTGTACAGCGTCAGGGAGTGCGACGACGACAGGCAAGGTGCGTCCGCTCCGCCAACGCCAACGATTGTAGAGCTGTCGCACATAAGCTCTCCGTCCACAGCTACGCTCACATTGCTACATACCATTTGCGTACCCTTGCTCAAGTGGACGGTCGCGCCTTGCTCTATTACTACCTGTGCTCGCAGGTGAGCTACGTAAAGGCACGCTATTAGCGTCAAAGTTATAGTTAATTTTTTCACTGCGTCTTTAATCAGTTATTTCAGTATGGTTCTCAGGACAATTATCGGAGGTTTTTTTGATGAAATAAATGGCATAATATGGCGGACGATTTTCGTGAGCTTGATTTCCACCAGTGCTTGCCACGCTGCCAGTACCATACACTCCTTCTTTGTAAACGATGTCAATAAGCCACTTTTCCCCACCGGGGACATGAGCAGCATACTGGTTAATTTCATGAGAGTGCGATGGCATTTCCGATATACTCAGCTGATGTTTTTCCTCTCCTCCTTTGCCTTTAACACCATAACCGCTCAATGCAGCTCCTTCTCCATCTCCGTCTCCGGCGCCTACCGGGAATCTGCTTCGCATATTCTTCACTTCGTCCCATCCGCAAGGTATGGTAGAAAGCTCTCCATTCCACATCACAATAGTTCCAACAGGTACTGCCGCCCTCCTTATTGCTTTGTATAAATCTGAATTTGTGGTTTCAACTGCCTCTACAACCGCCTCCATTATTGCTGCCCGAATGGTAGCATTGTTGGCTACAAATGCTTCTACCAAATCTCCAAATGGTTCATTTGCGTTTGCAACATTATTACCAGTTGAAAGAGACGGACTTTTATTGAGTGTTATAGTTCCGTTAACATCTTGCGTATAGGTCACTATGTTGGCGGGAATAGTAGGTTTATTTTCCAAGTCATTATAGCTGCCGCTCGTGGCGACATCCGCAAGCCCGCTGATTTTACTTGCCAAAATTCCGTTGTCTGGTATGTTGATTTTTGACAGCGCAATTGCAGCGTCGCTGGCTACATCTGCGTTGCCTATGCTGTTTTTGGCTGCCAACGTCCCAAGCGTCGGCTTGTTTTGTATCTGCGCATCGCCGCTCGTGGCGCTCCAGTCCGCGTTTACGTTTACTTCTGCATTGACCGCTATGCCCGCCAGCTTCGTTTTTTCCTCCACCGTGTAATGTTTTGAATCGTCGTTGCTGTCAAAGTCGGAGAGCTTCGTTTTTGAAACGGCCACCGTGGAGTTCGCGGCGGCGTTGTTCCAGTTCGCCCGCTCCGTGGGCGTTACAAATTCGTTAAGGTCAGCCTGCGACACCTTCGTATTCCATGTCTCCTTTTCCGCCGTGGATACCGTCATGTAGTACTCATCTGTCGTCAAATCCCTCAGGTGCGCCGGGATGGTCGGCTTGTCCTGCAGGTCGCCGTAGCTTCCGCTGAAGGTGCTCTTCGCGTTCCACGCATCGCGCTCGGCCTTGCTCACCGTCGTGTAGTAGTTCTCATCCTGCTGCAGGTCCCCCAAGCGCGGCTTATTAACTAAATCGTTGTAGTCGCCCGAAAAGCCGCCAGCCGCTGCCGCAGCATCCCAGCGCTCGCGCTC
>JAISLN010000185.1 GCA_031290835.1 Prevotellaceae bacterium | reverse complement strand
CGTATGGATTTTTGATATTCCAACCCGTCTATACCGCGCTTCAGCTTGCCGAAATGCTTGGCAATCGTTTGCTTCTGTGGTTTTTGTATCTTGCTGAGCAGTTGCTTGATATTCTCAGGCGTAACGTCTTTTACTTCTATAATCATAGCGGTACTTTTAGGCAAAGATAGCGAGAATTTACAGCATGAACGGAAAAAAATTTTACAAAATTACAGCATGGGCAGAAATTACAGCATGGGAATTTACATCGCAGTCGTCATTCTGAGCGAAGCCGAGGTATCTCCTCGCGCTGCACCGGCTCCTGCCTGTAGGCGACGATGGGACGGCGTTTTGCGGGGAGGTTCCTCCGCTGCGCTCGCTCGTGCCTCGCGCGCTCCGGTCGGAATGACGGCAGGGAAAGGATAGCTGACGGCAGGCGGATTTTTTTTGCAGCTCAGCATCAGCACCAGCGCTCAGCGCTCAGCTCTCCACTATCCTGTCGTGGTAAATGTTTTGCAGCTTCTTCTTGAACGTAGCTTTTGCCGTGCTGATGTCGGTAAAGGTGAGGTCGGTATTTTCCAGCATTTTTCCGTTCACCTTGGAGGCCACCACGGTCTCCACCATGTTGCTGATGGATTCCGGGGTGAACTTCGTCAGGGTGCGCGAGGCGGCCTCTATTGCGTCGGCCATCATGAGCACGCCCTGCTCCTTGGAGGTTGGGTTGGGGCCGGGGTAGTGAAAGGCCGAAAAGTCGGTTGCGTCGGGGTACTTTTCTTTGTACGCTCGGAAAAAGTAGCTCACCGGCGAGGTGCCGTGGTGCGTGCGGATGAAGCGCACAATTACTTCGGGCAGGCGGTTTTTGCGGGCAATCGTTACGCCGTCCGTTACGTGCCGTATGATGATGCGCGCGCTCTCCTCCGGGTCGATGCGGTGGTGGGGCGAAAAGGCCGCCTCCTGATTTTCGATAAAGTAGGTGGGGTTGTTCGTCTTTCCAATATCGTGGTAGAGCGCACCCGCCCGCACGAGCAGGGGGTTTCCGCCAATTTGCCGCACAACGCTTTCGGCCAAGTTGGCCACCTGCAGGCTGTGCTGAAACGTGGCCGGCGCCACCTCCGCCAGCATGCGCAGCAGGGTGTTGTTGGTATCCGAAATTTCCATGAGCGTGCTGTCGGAGGTAAAGCCGAATATTTTTTCGAACACGTACACCAGCTGCTGCATGGCTATCACCAGCGCGGCGTTGACGGCAAACCAGAGGTAAATGCGCCACTCCGCCGTCAGGCTGCCGTCTTTGATGAGCGTGAGCGTGATGTAGCTGATGCAGTAGATGGCAAAGATGATGGCCGCGGTGCGGTAGAGCTTGCTGCGGCGGTACACGTCCTTGCTGCCGTAGGTGGCGCCAAAGCCCGCAAAGCCGGTGATGAGGCAAAACTCAAAGCTGTTGGGCACAATAAATGCCGCCAGCATGGTGGTGAGCAGGTGGGTAACGAGCGCCAGCTTGGCGTCGAAAAAGGTGCAGACAAAAATGGGCACGGCGGCAAAGGGAATGATGTAAATGCCGGCAATGCCCGTGCGGCTAATCCACAGCGTGAGGAGAAAAAACGAGGTAACCAGCAGCATCAGGAAGCAATTTTTCTTGAAGCTGATGGATTTTTTTTCGTTCAGCAAAAAGATGTAGAGGTATAGCGTGGTGATGAAGAGCAGCGTGAGGAGCAGCTGCCCCGCCATCAGCAGCCACTTGCTGCCGGCGTAGCCTATGCGCTGTTCGTACTCGTGCCTGAACGACGAAAGCATGCTAAAGGTGTTGGTGTTTACCACTTCGCCCTGCGCCACAATTTGCTGCCCAGCGCTCACCATTCCCTGCGTGGGCGATATTGCCGCCATGCGTTGCTCCAGCGCCTGCGCCGTTATTCGCTCGTTGAAGCGGAGGTTGGGCTTGAGAAAGCTCTGCACGTCGAGCTTTCGGTAAAATGCTTGCTCCGCCGATCCTTCGCTCCACATTACCTGCAGGCGGTTGGAGAGGTAGAGGTAGGCGCTCTGCGGCGTAAAGCACTCCTCGCTCGGAAATTCCGTCGCCAAATGCCCGGAGAGCACCATCAGCGTTGCGCCGGGCGAGCTGAGGTAGCTTTCGGCCACCGAATTTGGCTCCCGTATGCCCTTGCCGTAGATGAACTTCAGCAATCGCTGCATCTCCGGCAGGATTTTGTTGGCGAGGTTGTAGTAGTTGTGCTGCGACAGCTCGCCGTGGTCGGGGCTGTTGTAGGTGGCGCGTAGCGAGGCGCGGAATGTGGTTGCCAAGTCCGACCGTTGCAGGTAGTACACGCTGCTGTCGCGGTTGTAGTAGGGCGTAACGGCGCTGAGCGCTTGCCGCCTTTCGTTGGCCAGCTCGGTTTCGGTTTTGTAGATGGGAAAATCAAACGGCGCGTACAGCGTTTTGTGCTGCCACATTTTCCCCTTCTGAAATTCGTACTTAAATTTTCCCTCGCGCGGCAAAAAAAGCACGATGAGCAGCGCTGCCGCAATGAAGGGAATGAGGTGCTGATGTTTTTTTAAAAATTCCATGTGTTAGTATAGCTATAGCGGTTTATCGGTTACAAATTTCGCTGTACGGGCAGCGCTTGCAGGCCTCCGTGTCGTTGGTTTGCGCAAAGGGCTGCGATGCGTCGAACATGTGGGCGAGCTTGGCGTGGAGCAGCTCCTCAAAGCGCGGCAGGAGCGGCGCGGCGTCGTCCACCGGGGCGTAGCCCGCGCCGCTTTTTATTTTGATGCTGCCGTCGAAGTCGCTTTTGCAGATGCTGCGGATAAAGAACAGCATTGGCGTTACGGCTGCCGCGCTTTCCCGTTGGCGGATGATGGACGAGTAGAGCAGCGTTTGCAGAATTTCGGGCCGGCGCTCCTCCTCTTTTTCCGAAAAAAGAGCCTCTACCGAAAGGAGCTTCATCTTTTTACCGTTGAGGCTGCTGCCCGTTTTGTAGTCAATAATTTGAATGCCGCCATCCACCACGTCTATGCGGTCCACGTACCCTTTGATGTTCACCGCTCTTTGCGCTCCCCCCACGCCAACGCTCAGCTTGTGCTCCAGCACCTCCTCCAGCCCCGACGCCGTAAACGGCGCACGGCGCATGTCGTAGCGCAGCATGCCCTCAACGTACTTTACCACCGTTTCCTTTACCATAAAGAGCTTTCCGTTGCGGGCAATTTCGGCGGTTTCCTTTTCGTCGTTAAAAAATTCTTTAGCCGTTTGCGCCTCCGCCAGCGCCGCCAGCGCTTGCCGGTTGTGCAGCAAGTCCGCAATGTTGGCCGCAGCAATGGTTTTGCCGACAAGCGGGCTGTAGAGCGTTTGCATAACGCGGTGAAAAATGTTTCCCAGCATGCGCCCGTCCACCTCCTCGTCCACCTCTTCGGGTTCCTTGAGCTGCGCCACCTGCGCAAAGTAAAACTTGAGCGGGCAGGCGATGTAGCTGTTGAGCGAGCTTGCCGAAATCGCCCTTTCGCCTCCGTCCAGAAACGCTGCGAGGATTTGGGCCACGGCGCCCGTTTTTTCCACCGCAATGGGCTTTGGCGGCGTGTGCGTTACGCTGTACGAAACGCTGCGCTCCACCACGCTGTGCGGGCTTTCCATCAGCAGCTGACGCAGGTAGCGGCTCATTTCGCCGCTGCGGCTGTCGCTGCCTTGGCTGTTGTACACCAGCCGCACCCGCTTGGCGCGTTGCAGCAGGCGGTAGAAGTAGTAGGCGTACATGGCCTCGTGTTGCTCCACCGTGGGCAGGCCAAAGCCGCGGCGCAGGCTGTACGGAATGAGCGACGGTGCGCTTTCGCCGCGCGGAAAAATATCGTCGTTGAGCGAAAGTATCACCAGATTTTCAAAGTCCAGCGTGCGGGTTTCCAAAATTCCCATCACCTGCAGGCCTGCCACCGGCTCGCCCTCAAAGGGTATGCGAATAGCCTTCAGCGCGCTGCGCAGGATGCTCAGGAATACGGTTAGCTCCGGCTGCATGTCGCACTCGCGGAGCGCGTCGGCGAGCTGATTGAGCGCCTTGCAGGCGTAGGCCGCGTACTCGCGCCGCAGCTTGCTGTCGAGGCTGTCCTCCGTCGCCTCGGCCACGGCTACCTCCTCCAGCAGGCGGCGGAGCAGCGCGGCAAAGTCGCCGGGCGTTGCCAGCTTTGCAAACAGCCGGCTTGCGGGAAAGCGCCACCGGCTACCTTCCTCCTGAAGCAAATCGGCGGCGGTTACGTACACGCGGTTTTGGCGCACAATTTTGGCGCACAGCGCGCGCGCCTCTTTGCCCACAACCATGCGGATGTACTGATGCTGTAGCAGCGCGAGCGCGTCCTTGTGGTAGAACTTTGGGGGCTGATTTTCGTCCTCCCGCGCGTTTTTGTGCAGGCGAATGAGGAGCTCCACCAAGCTGTAAACGGGCGTTTGCGCAAGCGGGTAGCCCATGGTTACGTTGAGCGCTTCGGCAGCGGCCGGCAGCGAGTAGAGCGTTGGGATGAGCAAGCCCTCGTCGGCGAGGACAACGGCGGTGCGGCGGTCGAGCGGCTGCCCGCCGCACGCCTCGCCCAGCAGCGTCGGCAGCAGCTTGGCCTGCAGCACGTCCGACGTGGTTGCCACAACCTGTATGTCCTTTTCTTCGGCAAAGGGCGAGTAGCCCTCGTCCGGCTCCGGCGGGGGAAAATCGTTCAGGTTTTGCCGCATAAACAGCCCCGCCTCCTGCCGCCTGTCGCCGACGTAGTACTGATCGTAGTCCCAAAAATACTCGGCGCGTTGCTCCTTTTGCAGGTAGCGCAGCAGCGTTTTTTCGCACTCGTTGAGCGCGTTGAAGCCAACAAAAGCAAACTTTTCCGCGCCAAAATCGAAGCCGTTTTTCAGCAAAATTTCGGCGCCCTCGCGGTACAGCATCCCCTGATAGGCAACATTTTTTTTGCGCAGCGCCTGCCTAAAATCGTTGTAGGCGGGCAGCAGAGCGCTCCACAGCGAGGCAAAATCCTCCTGCAGGCGGCCGTTTTTTTGGGGCGAAAAATTTTGCCAAAACGTCTGCACGGCGGCGCGTTGCTCCTTGCTCAAAAAGGAGAGGCTGCTATCCATGTTCTTCAGCGCGGCGAGGTTTCTCAGCAGCGGGTCAACCTGCACGAGGTACTTGTCGAGCGCGTCAAAATCGTTGAGCATCACCTCGCCCCAGAAGTAGAAGTGCTCAAACGGCTCGTCGGTTTGGCGAATTTTTTGGTAGCTTTTGTACAGCTCCGCCACCAGCAGGTATCGGCTTGCCTCGGTAAGCCCGCTGATGCGCACAAAAATTTCGGCCATGCCCGTAGCCTTGGGCTGCCACAGCGGGCGGCTAAGGAGCTGCGAGAGGTATTCGGAAAAGTACAGCTGCGCACGGTGGCTGGGAAATACGAGCGTAAGCGAGCTGATATTCTCGCCGTACCTGCCGTACAGGTTTTGGGCGGTGCGCTCCAAGAAGGGCGC
>JAISLN010000184.1 GCA_031290835.1 Prevotellaceae bacterium | reverse complement strand
TTCCCCAAAATATTGCTATATTTGTAAACTTAAAAAAATTGAAGATGCAGGCAATGCCGAAAAAAGGCTATGGAATAGTGGATATTTTGTTGAGAAGCGTGCTGCTTTGCGTAGGGCTGCTGCCGCGCAGGTGCCTGTGTGCGCTGTCCGATGCGCTGGCTTTTGTGGCCGGGCGGGTGGTGGGCTACCGCCGCCGGGTGGTCATGGACAACCTGCAAAAAGCCTTCCCCGACAAGCCCGAAAAGGAGCGGCGGCGCATAGCGGCGGCAACGTACCGCAACTTTTTCGACGCCATGCTCAACATTTTTCGCATTCGCTACGCCTCGCAGCGGCGCGTCATGCGGTCGGTAACGCACGTCCACCTAAAAATGCTGCAAGACCTCTACGCGCGCGGCGGCAGCGGAATTATACTTGCGGCGCACTACTCGTGCTGGGAGTACATCGGCACGGTGCAGCCGTACATAGGGCACCGATCGGTAGCCGCCTATCAGCCGCTGTCGTTTGCCCCGCTGGAGCGCGTGATTGCAGAGGCGCGCGGACGGTTTGGCGCCACAATGGCGGCGCTCAGGGAGGTTTTTCGCGTGCTGCTGGAAAGCCAAGCGCACGGAGAGGTTACCTTGGCGCTAATGGTAGCCGACCAATCGCCTGCGCGGGGCGCCTGCACGCACTGGCTCACCCTGCTGGGGCAGCGTACGCCCGTGCTCATCGGGCCGGAGCGCATAGCGCAAAAGCTCGGCTGCGCCGTGATGTACCTGCGCGTGGTGGAGCTCAGGCGGTTTTGCTACCAATACGAGCTGGTGATGCTGAGCGAAAATGCCGCGCAGGAAAAGCCAATGGCGGTAACAAAAAAATTCTACGCCGAGCTGGAGAAAGACCTGCTGCGCGCCCCCCACTGCTGGATGTGGACGCACCGCCGCTGGAAAAACCAAAACCGATACGAGGTGGAAAAAATATGCGAAGCTTGAGAATTTTTGTGTACATTTACGCTCTAATTTTATAAAGTGTATGATAGCCCGATTTAAGCTGAGTTTTCCGGAGAAGCCGGAGTTTAAGCGCGAGTACGACGTAGATACGGAGCAAACGCTGTACGATTTTCATCGCTTCATCCAAAATGATTTGGATTACGATGAGTCGCAGCCTGTGCTGTTTTTTACAGCCAACGAGCGCTGGGAGCCGGCGCGGGAATTTTCGCTTCTGGGCGCCAACGATACCGAGCTGATGGACGAGGTGAGCATTGGCGACCTTGTGCGCGCCTCAAACCACCGCCTGCTCTACATGTTTGACGTCATCAACCGCCGCAGCTTCAGGGTAGAGCTTCGGGAAATGCTGGAGCCTGCGCCGCGCGTGCGCTACCCCCATACCGCCTCCGAAAGCGGCGAACCCCCCGCACAAATCGGCAAGTCAAACAGCGCCTTTTCCTCCATCTTTGACCAAGCAATGCCCGATTTCGATGCCAATGTATATGCCACGTCCGGCAGGGACGACTAACCCGCAAAAAACGGTGCTCTTTACCGACCTCGTTGCGCCCAAAACGCTGGTGGTGCTGGCGGGGCCAACGGGCGTCGGCAAAACGGAGCTGAGCGTTGCGCTTGCGCAGCAAGTCGGCTCGCCCGTCATCTCCTGCGACTCGCGGCAGCTTTACCGCGAGCTCTGCATCGGCGTAGCCCGACCCGATGAAGAGCTGCTGCGCACCGTACCCCACTACTTTATTGCCGACCGCTCCGTGCAGGACGCCTACTCCGTTGGGCAGTACGAGCAAGACGCCATTGCCCTGCTCAACGAGCTGTTTGCACACCACGACACGCTCCTCATGGTGGGCGGGTCGGGGCTGTACATCGACGCGGTGTGCTACGGCATGGACTGCATGCCGGCGGTGGACGACGAGCTGCGGGAAACCCTCATGCACCGCCTGTCGCTGGAGGGAATAGACAGCCTGCGGCGCGAGCTGCGCGTCCTGGATCCCGACTACTACGGCACGGTGGATTTGAGAAATCCGGCGCGCGTGGTGCGGGCGCTGGAGGTCTGCCTGACGGCAGGAAAACCGTTCTCAAAAATTCGCCGCAATTCGCCGAAAAACCGTAACTTTAGCGTGCGCTTCATTGTGCTGACCCGCAGCCGGGCGACGCTGTACGAAAGAATAAACGCCCGCGTTGACCGGATGATGGCGCAGGGCTTGCTGGAGGAGGCGCGGCAAATGCTGCCGTTCCGCCACCTGAACGCGCTTAAGACGGTAGGCTACCGCGAGCTGTTTCGCCACTTTGACGGAGAAATAACGCTCAACCAAGCGGTGGAGCTCATCAAGCGCAATACGCGCCGCTACGCCAAGCGTCAGCTGACGTGGTTTGGGAGGTACGAGGGCGCAGAGTGGATAGACGTAGAGCAAGATGCGGTTGCTATTTAGCGTAAATATAATTTTTTTTTCATGCGTCGGTTTGTTTACATCGTGCTGCTGTTTTTTACTGTGCTGGCGGCAGCGGGGCTTGTGCTGTCGTACCTTTCGGTGTACGTAAGCCCGGAGCGGGTGTGGTTTTTGTCGTTTTTCGGGCTGCTGTTTGCGCCCCTGCTGCTGCTCAACCTCGCCTTTTTGCTGCTGTGGGTTGCGCTGCGCAGGCGGCTGCTGCTCATTCCGCTTGCGGTGGTGCTGCTCAACCTCAGCTTTGCGCGGACGCTGGTGCACCTGCCGTTTGGCAAAAAAAGCGTCCCTGCCGAAGCAAAACTCAAGCTGCTGAGCTACAACGTCAACCTGTTTGGGCTCAAGCGCACCTACAGCGACGCCTCCACCTACGCGCAGGTAGCCGCCTTTATAAATCGCGAAAAGTTTGACGTTGCCTGCATGCAGGAGTTTTACGTGCACAGCAAGGTGCAGAGCGAGAAGCAATTTGCCCAACAGCTATCCGGCTTGCCTCACCGCGCCGTGTACTACAGCCGAACGCGCAGCAACAGCTGGTTGGGGCTGGCGACCTTTAGCAAGTTTCCCATTGTCAATCGGGGCAACATTGCATTTTCCAACACTACCAACGCGGCTATCTTTACCGATATAGCCCTGAGCGCAGCCGACACCGTGCGGGTTTACAACGTTCACCTGCAATCTATTAGGTTTGGCGATAGGGAGCGAGATTTGCTGCAGAGCGAAAATTTTTGGTACGACAACAAAAACGACCGTAGCCGCGTGCTGTGGAGCGCTTCGGGCAAGCTGCGGAGCGCCTTCAAGATACGTGCGCAGCAGGTGGATACCATATCGAAGCACATACGCCGGTCGCCCTACAAGGTAGTGGTGTGCGGCGACTTCAACGACACCCCCGTATCGTATAGCTACCACACCATGCGCGGCGACCTGTGCGACGGATTTATGGAGGCGGGGCGCGGGCTTATGTCCACCTTTGTGAGCGTAGTGCCTTCCCTCAGAATAGACTACATCCTTTACAGCAGCTACTTCCGCGCCGGCGTTTACTACTGCCCCAACCTCCCCCTCTCCGACCACTACCCGCTGGTATGCCGCTTGGCGGTGAGGGAAGAAGACGAGTAGCGCCTGCAGCAATGCACATTTATGATGATGTATATAGCTGATTTACGGGCAAAAAATGTATCTTTGTACCAAAGCAAATTCCTTATGCCATGAAATACTTTAACGTAGCAGGACCCTGCAACAGCGCAGATCATTACATGATAGATGCGTCCACCCGATTGAAAGGCGTAGAGCAGCTGGTAGCCCAAAAGCAATACTTTGTGATTCACGCGGCGCGGCAGAGCGGAAAAACCACCTACCTGAAGGATTTGGCGCGGCGGCTCAACAAAAGCGGGGAGTACTACGCGCTGTACTGTTCGCTGGAGAGCGCGCAAAATGTCGTTGAGCCGGAAAAAGGCGTGCCGGTCATTTTGGATTGCATTGTTGTGAACCTGCAAGAATCATCATCAATACCGTTTACATACGATGAGCCGCGCTACGAGCAGGATAAAAAAAACCGACCCATGGTGCTTTTGACGCTGTTTCTAACGGATTTATCCAAAATGCTGAACAAGCCGCTGGTAATTTTGTTCGACGAGGCGGATTGCCTGAGCGAAGGCACGCTCATATCGTTTCTCCGTCAGCTGCGCGACGGCTACAACAACCGCCCCGAGCGGCCTTTTCCCCACTCCGTAGCGCTGGTGGGCATGCGCAACATCCGCGACTACAAAGCCAAAATTCGCCCCGA